>JASHUE010000384.1:0-4053 GCA_030040195.1 Streptosporangiaceae bacterium
TCGACTCGGCGCTGACCCGCCTCGACGAAGGCGGCTACGGGATTTGCCAGCGCTGCGGGCAGCAAATCCCGGCCGGGCGGCTGGCCGCACGGCCGTCCGCCGCGACCTGCGTTACCTGCGCCAGCCAGTCCTGAAGCTGCTGACTAGTCGGGCCCTCCGGGCGCGCGCGAGAGCTTAGGCTCACTAGATCGACGACAAGGGAGGACCACGATCAGTACACATCATGAGCCCGTTGGCGCCTCCGGCGGGCCCATCGCAGGCCAGATCGCGGGGCATACTTTCATCGCTACTCGCGCCTTCGAACTGCCTAACGCTGTGGCCAGGCAGTTCGACTTCTTTGACAACAGCTACGAATGGCGTCGGCTCTTCAGCGAACTGCTCGGCACCTTCTTGCTCGTCATCGTCGCGGTCGGTGGCGGGATGGTAAACGCCAGGTTCGGCGGCACGGCCGTTCCCGCTGCCGCGCGGGCTGTCGCCCCGGCGCTGATGGTGATGGCCGTCATCTTGTTCATGGGGACGGTGTCGGGAGCGCACCTGAATCCGGTCGTGTCGCTGGCGTTCGCCCTGCGCGGCAATTTCCCCTGGCGGCGCGTTCCGTCTTACATCGTGGCGCAGTTTGCCGGCGCCGTTCTCGCGACGGGTGCGCTGCTCGGACTCGTCGGCAGCCACGGCAGCGCCGGGCTGACCCTGCCCGGTCACGGAGTCTCCACCGTCACGGCGCTGCTGTGGGAGATCCTGCTAACGGCGGGGCTGGTCAGCGTCGTGCTGGGAACCGCGTCGGGAGCACAGCAGCTCGGTCCGGTCGCGGCGTTCGGCGTTGGCAGCTATATCGCGCTGGCCGGGCTGGTGGGCGGCCCGATGAGCGGCGCCTCGATGAACCCGGCCCGGTCGCTTGGGCCGGCTGCGGTGCTCGGCATCTGGAACTCCTGGTGGGCGTATTTGGTCGGCCCGCTAATCGGCTCACTGATCGCGGTCGGGATGGCCTTCATACTGCGCGGATCCGGTGGCGGCCTGCGCGGCACCGAGGCAGCGCAGGGCACGCTGGGCACGCTGTGGCGGCCGGGCCGGATCGGCTCGCCCATGGCCGCGCCGGCCAGGCCCGCGACCGGCGACCCCGAAGGAGGCTCGCCCGGTCATCCTGATGCAGGAGCGGGCTAGACCGGGTCCGCCGCCATCCGATCGAGGATTTCCCCGACGAGGCCCCGTGGCGTCTGCGGGTGCAGGAAGGCGAACCTGGCCACGGTCTCGCCCTCCCACGTCGTCGGCGGCATGAACGCGACCTGGTCATCCACGAGCCGGCTGGCCCACCGGGCGTAGTCCCCCGGCTGCCAGCCTGGCCGGCGGAACAGCACGACCGACAGCTCGGGCTCCCTGATCAGCTCCAGGTAGTCCCGTGACCTGATCTCCTGCGCCGCCTGCCGGGCCAGCGCGATCCCGGCCTCGATCGCCTCGGAGTAGGCGCGCACGCCGTACACCGACAGGGAGAACCACAGCGGCAGGCCCCTGGCCCGTCGCGTGAGGTGGAAGGCGTAGTCGGTCGGATTCCATTCGCCCGGCCGCTCGTGAATGACGTCCAGGTAGCTCGCGTGCTGCGTATGCACCGAACGGGCCAGCGCGGGTTCGGAGTACAGCAACGCCGCGCAGTCGAACGGCGCGAACAGCCACTTGTGCGGGTCCACCACGAACGAGTCGGCGTGCTCGATACCCGAGTAAGCCGCACGGACGCTGGGCGCGAACAGCCCAGCCCCGCCGTAGGCGCCGTCCACGTGAAACCACAGATCGCGCTCGCGCGCCACCGCGGCGAGTCCCGCGAGGTCATCGATGATTCCGGCGTTGGTGGTTCCCGCGGTGGCCACGATCAGTGCCAGCGACCCGGGGTCGCCGTCGGACTCGATCGCCGCGCGCGCCGCCGCCCCGGTCAGGCGGTGGTCTGCCACGGGCACCACCAGCGCGTCCATCTCCAGCAGGCGCAGGGTGTTGCCGATCGAGGAGTGCGCGTCCGAGCCGACCAGGGCCCGCCAGCGCTGGCCGGGTCGTGTGCCGCGGCGCTTGGCCATCTCCCGCGCCACCGCGAGGGCCGACAGGTTGGCGGCCGAGCCGCCGGACACGAAGCAACCGCCGGCCCCGGCCGGCATCCCGGCCCGGTCGGCGATCAGGCGGAGCACCTGGTTCTCGGCGTGGATGGCGCCGGCCGCCTCGAGCCAGGAGATGCCCTGGATTGACGCGCAGGAGACCAGCATGTCGAACAGCAGAGCCGCCTTGGTCGGCGCCGCCGGGATGAAGCCGAGGAACCTCGGGCTGTCGGCAGAAATTACCGCCGGCGCCAGCATTGAGGCGTAGACGCCGAGGACCTGGTCCGGATCATGACCGTCCTCGCCGAGCAGGCCGCGTACCGCGAAGTCCAGCTCGGCCGGATCGTGCGACCCCCTGTCCAGCGGCACCGGGTCGAGTCGCAGCCGGTTCTCCGCATACGCCAGTACTGACCTGATCATCTGCTCGGTCGTCGCGTCGACGCTGTGCATAGCGGAAAACTAGCGGAGGATCTCCACCAGCAGCACCCAGACGTTGCTCAGCCCGAAGACGAGGGCCGCGATGACGCTCGGGACCACCCAGTACAGTCCGCCGCCCGCCTGCCCGATCAGTGTCGCGCCGGCGATCACCAGGCAGCCGCAGCTGATCAGCGCCGGGAACACGCGCCCGATGAGCCGGCGCTTTACCGTCTCCTCCTCATTCCTGACCGTGCTCAGGTCCAGGTAAGTCTGCGCGCCTCCGATCACCAGGCCAGTCGCCAGCAACTCCAGGCCGAGCATCAGCCTGGACTGGCCTGGGACAACCACGAGCACCGCGGTGACGAGCGGGGTTCCGAAGAGGATCAGGGTCTGGGCCGCCCGGCTGGGCAGGCCCTTCGCGGCCAGGATCGGGCGGAGGTTGATGGAGACCGCGATGAACAGCAGGCCCAGGAGCGCGGCGGCGGCGGTGGCCACGGACTCGCCGAAGGCCGACCAGGCGCCAACGTTGTAGGCGGTGCTCACGCCGGCTGGCCGGGATTGGCGTCGAAGTCCTCACCGGAGCCCTCAGCGGCCTCGGCCGGCTGGGTAACCCAGGCCGAGAAGACCGGCAGCCCGTGCCAGCCGCCGCGGGCATCGGGAGACGCCTCGTTCCCATCCGTGGTAACCGCCACGACGGCGTACGGGTGCGCGAATCGCAGGTCGGCGACGCGGTGCAGGGCAGGGAGCGTCATCGCCATCGCGACGGCCATCGCCGTCACGGCGGCGGCCTCAAAGCCGTACCGGGTATAGCTGGCCATGGCAGCCTGTCGCGCCTGCCAGGGGCCGCCGCCGGGAGCCAGCGCGTTCTTGGCCGCCTGGAAGCCGAGCGCCGCATCCCTCAGGTCATGCGAGGACCTGGCCTGCCAGGCCGGCAAAACCGCGGTGCAGGTGTCGCGGCCAGCCGACGACCGCTCCTCCCGCAGCACCCAAGCGGGCCCCGGACCGAGCGGAAGGTCGGCCAGGCTGCGGCGCCGCACCTGACCACCAAGGGCGAGCATGACGGCAACCCGATGGGCCGCCGCGAGCACGTCACCGGCCGGCACCGCCGGATCAGCCGCGACCGAGACCACCAGCAGGCCGTCCTGCGCTCGTGCCGCATGGACCGCGACGTCGCCGGCCTCGTCGGTCCCGGCGATGAACTGCGTGTGACCGGCAGCGGGGCGGCGAGCCACGACAGGTGCCCGCAGCACGTGGCTGACCTGCCTGGACCAGCTGCTGTCGGCCCCGAGCTCGGCCGCCGGGGCCAGCTCGAACGGGGTCTTCCAGCTGACCTTGGTGGCCAGCGCCGTCGCCAGCACCAGGTACAGGTCGTCGGTCCGGCGTACCGGGAACTTTTCGATCAGACCGAACGTGTGCTCGCGCGCCCATGCGTCCAGCCCGGCCTGGTCAGGAAGCGGGCCGCGGGTGACCTCGGGCGGGAGCGCGTCGCGCCAGCGCTCGAACCCGGCGCTGAGCGGCGCGCCGCCGAGCGTCCAGACCGCCGCGGCGCTCGCGACCAGCGGGT
>JASHUE010000034.1:0-13214 GCA_030040195.1 Streptosporangiaceae bacterium
CCAACCTCCGCAGCCCGCTTGCGGTGCCGTTCTACGAGGAACGGATGAACTACTACCGGCACGGCGTGATCTTCCGCAAGCTTCTCCGCTAAGCCCAGGCGGTCGACTGTCTGCATGCCTCTGCCGGAAGGCGAAGCGCAGTAATCCTTTACCTATGAGTGGAGGACGAGCATTTACTTTGCCTGCGCCCTGCATCAGCTTGACCGGCAATATATATAGACTTTGAAGTCATTATACTTTACGCACCATCTACCTATGCTTTGTATAGAATATGCCAAAGCTTTATCAAGAAAAAAGCGTATAATTCTGGCTCGACAATTGGCAAGGTTCAATAAGATCGGGTAAGTGGGCAGCCAGCAAACCCGCAGCTGGGCGCCACCGGGGGCACTTGCCGAGACGCCAGCTGTCGTTCGCCCGTCGCCCGGCCGGGGCGCAGGCCTGGCTGCCATTTTGGGGCTCGTGGCGATCGCCGGAGTGATCGAGTTCGAGTTGCGCGACTTGCTCACGAAGCCCTTTTACTCGGACGAGGCCTGGCGGGCCTACGACATCACGCTGGGCACCGGGTTCTTCTCACACCTGAATGAGTCCGGCGGCCCGCTCGCCCTCGGCTGGCTGGGCATCGAGAACATCGCGCGGCTGCTGCTCGGAAATACCGAGGCGGGCCTGCGCGCGCCGATGTTCCTGGCCCTTCCGGTACTCGGGATCGCCACTTACCTGCTGGCCAGGAAGTGGTGCGGGGTCACGGTGAGCTTCTGCGTAGCGGCGCTGCTCGTAGTGAACCCCTTCATCATCAACAACGCGCTGCAGCTCAAGTCCTACTCCTACGAAGGCATCTGGTCGGTCGCGGCGGTCGCCCTGATCCTGCTCGTCCAGCGCACGACCTGGCGCCCGGTACAGCTCCTGCTGCTCTACGCGGCCCTCGGGCTGACCGCGGTCTTCTCACTGCCGAACGTGTTCATCCTCGCGCCGCTGCTGCTGCTTGACCTGGTCCGCACTGTCCGCGGCCGTGACCGGCCGTGGCTGCGAGTCGCGGGCGAGGCCCTCGCCGGGCTGCTCGCGCTGGCGCATTATGTGCTATTTATCCGACCGCAGGCAGGCGTGGTCGGCACGGTGTGGTGGAAGTACTACTACGCCCCGCACCAGTTTGGTCCGTTCGTACATTTTGTGCTACAGGGACTGGGGTCGTTCGACCCGTTCATGGTCACTGGTGTCGTCACGGTGGAACAACAGCGTCCGACGTACTCGCTGCCGCCGCTTGGCCACTACCTGCTGGCGGCCGGAATCCTGGTCCTGCTGGCGGCGGGGGTCTGGGCCGCCGTCCGCGACGCCGCCGCCCGGACCATAGTCGTGGCCTTGGGCGGCGCACTGGTTCTGGAGCTGATCGCGTCGGCGGTGCGGCGCTGGCCTTTCGGCATGACGCGCCTTGACCTCTTCTTGCTGCCGCTCATCTACGTGCTCGCCGGGATTGGCGCCGTCTGGCTGGCCCGCGCCGCGCTTGGAAGGCTCGCCGCCCGCAATCAGCCCGCCGCCCGCAATCAGCCCGCCGCCCGCGATCAGCTTGGCGGCCGCGATCAGCTTGCCGGCCGCATCCGGCTGACCTGGTGGCGCGTGCCAGCATTCGTGGCCTTTTTGGCCGTGGTCGCCGCGGTCGTCATGCCCGGCGGCGCCGCCACTGACCGGGCGCTGCGCGAGACTTACCAGAAGCGGGGTGCGCCGACTGAGTTCGCAGAAATCAAGGATGCGGTCGCACAGGCCCGCATGCTGGCCGGTCCTGGCGACCTTGCCATCATTCGCACCAGTCGGCAACCGCCGTTCTGGTACGGCGAGGGCTGGCTGTACTACATGGATGGCTACCAGGGTTACCCGGCGCGGGCCGCCAGGCTACCCAGGGTCGCGGCCAGCGACGCGCTCCCGGTGTGGCACGTCACGCCTGCCGCGGTCGGCCGCCTCATGGCTGCCCATCCGCACGCCAGGACCGTCTTCCTCCTGCAACTCAATCTTCCCCAAGGACTCCCGACCGCCCTGACCGAGCAGGCGCTGCGGACCCTGCGACAGTACGGGTACTGCCCGGTCCACGAGTACTTCTACGCGTTTCTCGGCGGCATGACAGTCCTGGACAAGGGTGCCTGCCGGGGCACCTAGGGCCGCAGGTCAGCCGGCGGCCCAGGCGGCCTGTTCTTCCACGGCCAGTCGGAGTCGGGCCAGCTGTTCGGCCACCCGGACCGGAGCGGTGCCACCGCGGCTCGCTCTGGCCGCGAGAGCCCCGTCGACGGTGAGTACGTCGCGCACGTCCGGCGTCAGCAGCGGCGAGATCTTGGCCAGGTCCTCGTCGCTGACCTCGCCCAGCTCGCAGTCGTGTACCTGGCACCACACCACCAGGTGCCCCACGACCTCGTGCGCCTCCCGGAACGGGGTGCCCCGCCGGACAAGCAGGTCCGCGAGCTCGGTCGCGAGCGCGTGCCCGGCGGCCGCCGAGCCGGCCATCCGCTCGGTGTGGAACCGCAGCGTGCCAACCAGGCCGGCCATCGCTGGCAGCACCACGAGCAGCGTGTCGACCGCGTCGAACACCGGCTCCTTGTCTTCCTGCAGATCCCGGTTGTAGCTGAGGGGCAGGCCCTTCAGCGTGGTCAGCAGGCCGGTCAGGTCACCGATCAGCCGGCCGGCCTTGCCCCGCGCCAACTCGGCCACGTCCGGGTTCTTCTTCTGCGGCATGATCGACGAGCCGGTCGCGTACGCGTCGTCGATCTCGACCCAGCCGAACTCGTGCGTCGACCAGAGGACGACCTCCTCGCCCAGTCGCGACAGGTGCACGCCGAGCAGCGCGGCCGCGAAGCAGAACTCGGCCGCGAAGTCCCGGTCGCTGACCGCGTCCATCGAATTCTCCGCGGCGGACTCGAATCCCAGCTCGGCCGCGACCGCCTCGGGGTCGATCGCCAGCGAGGACCCGGCCAGCGCGCCGGCGCCGAGCGGGCTGACGGCGGCCCGCTTGTCCCAGTCCCGCAGCCGGCCCGCGTCCCGGCTGAACGCTTGCACGTGCGCCAGCAACTGGTGCGCGAGCAGGACCGGCTGCGCGTGCTGCAAGTGGGTCAGACCAGGCGCCGTGGTTCCGAGGTGCCGCTCGGCCTGGCCGATCAGCGCCTCCTCGAGCTCGACCAGCCGGGAGGCGATCAGCCGGGCGTGGTCACGCAGGTACAGCCGCAGGTCGGTCGCGATCTGGTCGTTGCGGCTGCGCCCGGCTCGCAGCTTCCCGCCGAGCGAGCCGACCTGCTCGAGCAGGCCGCGCTCGAGCGCCGTGTGCACGTCTTCGTCGCTCGCCGCGGGCCGGAACCTGCCTTCCCGGCAGGCCCGTCCGAGCTGGTCGAGCGCGTTCGTCAGCCGCGCCAGCTCGGTGTCGGACAGCAGTCCGGCCGTGTGCAGGACGCGCGCGTGCGCGGCGGAGGCCAGCAGGTCATACGGCGCGAGCCGCCAGTCGAACTGAACGCTGACCGACAGCCGGGCCAGCGCCTCGGCCGGACCGGACTCGAAGCGGCCGCCCCACAGCCGCACCGGCGACGGCGGATTCGGCTCGGTATCTGCCACGTCATCCCTTCCGGCTCGTCCTGACGTTCCGATCATGTAATCGGTCAGGGCGGTCCGGCGCAACTTACTCGGCTCAGGCTGAATGCGCCGCCGCCCGCCGGTCTCGGTCCGCGGCGATCTTGCTGGGCAGGCCCCAGAGCTCGACGAAGCCCTTGGCCAGCGACTGGTCGAACATGTCGCCGGAGTCGTAGGTGGCGAGCTCGTAGTCGTAGAGCGCGGCGGGGCTGCGCCGGCCGGTCACGACCGCGCGGCCACCCTGCAGCCGCACCCGGACGTCGCCGGTGACCGGACCGGACGCCTCCACCAGGAAGGCGTCGAGTGCCTGCTTTAGCGGCGAGTACCACAGGCCGTCATAGACCAGCTCGGTCCAGCGCTGCTCGACCTGCCGCTTGAACCTGGCCAGGTCGCGCTCGAGGCACACGCTCTCCAGCTCCGAATGCGCGGCGATGAGCGTCATCGCGCCGGGCGCCTCGTAGATCTCCCTGCTCTTGATCCCGATCAGCCGGTCCTCGACCATGTCAATCCGGCCGATGCCGTGCGCCCCGGCCAGCGCGTTCAGCTCGGTGATCATCGCCAGCGGCGTCAGCGGCTTGCCGTCAAGCGCCACCGGCAGTCCCGCCGCGAAGCTGATCGTGATCTCCTCGCCGGGCTTGCCCGCAGCCGGGTCGTCGGTGTACCCCCAGACGTCGTCGTGCGGCGCCTCCCAGATGTCCTCCAGGTGCCCGGTCTCGCAGCTGCGTCCCCACAGGTTCTGGTCGATCGAGTACGGGGACCTGGAGGTGACGTTGATCGGGAGTTCCTTTTCCGCCGCGAACGCGATCGCCTTGTCCCTGGTCATGTCGGAGTCCCTGACCGGGGCCGTGCAGACGACATCCGGCGCCAGCGCCGCCAGCCCGACCTCGAACCGCACCTGGTCGTTGCCCTTGCCGGTGCAGCCGTGGGCGACCATGCTCGCGCCGGTCTCCTTGGCCACCCTGGCCAGGTGCTTCACGATCAGCGGGCGCGACAGGGCCGAGACCAGCGGGTAGCGATCCATGTAGAGTGCGTTGGCCCGCAGGGCGGGCAGGCAGAAGTCGGCGGCGAACTCCGCGCGCGCATCGGCCACCTCGGCCGCGGCCGCGCCGCAGGCAAGCGCCCGCTCCCTGATCGTGTCCATGTCCTCGCCGCCCTGGCCGACATCGACCGCGAGCGCGATGACCTCGGCCCCGGTGCTCTGCGCGAGCCAGCCGATCGCCACCGATGTGTCCAGGCCGCCGGAATAGGCGAGCACGACTTTCTCAGTCACCGCGGGTACCTCCTGTTGTCGATCGCGGCAAGCACGTTCACCTAGCCACGGGAGCTGCGCCCCCGTGAACCCCCGGCCATCGGACTCGGAGGGTCTGTCTTGCTCCGGGCGCCGCTTCGCTCGGCCAGGCGCAGGAAGGCCTGGGCGAGCTCCTCACCGCCGCCCGGATCCCTGGCGATCACCAGCACGGTGTCGTCGCCGCCGACGGTGCCGAGCACGGCCCGCCAGCCCGAGTGGTCGATGGCCGAGGCCAGCAGCTGCGCGGCCCCCGCCGGGGTGCGCAGCACGACCAGGTTGCCGCTGGCCTCGGCGGTGACGAGCAGCTCGGCGGCCACCCTCGCCAGCCGGGCTGACGGCTCCATCGCCAGGGCCGCGACAAGGCCGGTCACGTCGACCGTGCCGACACCACCGGGGATCTCACCCGGCCTGCCCATGCCGCCCGGGTCGGGATCGCCGGACAGTGCGTACACGAGCGCGCCGTCCGGCCCGCGCAGCCGGACCGCGCCGATCTCTTCCAGGTCGCGCGACAGCGTCGCCTGGGTGACCTTAAAGCCGATATCTGCCAGCCGCTCGGCCAGTTCCTCCTGGGACCGGACCGGCCGGGCGGGCTGCGCCAGGATCGCCGCGATCCTGGCGTGCCGTGCGGCCTTGGTCCCAGGGCTGGTGTTCACGGTGTCCTCGAGCTGTCATCGAGCAGCCAGCACAGCAGGGCCTTCTGCGCGTGCAGCCGGTTGCCGGCCTGCTCGAAGACCACGCTGGCAGGCCCGTCGATCACCTCGGCGGAAATCTCCTCGCCGCGGTGCGCCGGCAGGCAGTGCAGCACCCGGCACGACGAGCTGGCCAGGGCCAGCTTGGCCACATCCAGCGAGTATCCGGCCATGGCCGCGACCCGCTCCCGCTCCTGCCCCTCCTCCCCCATCGACGTCCAGACGTCGGTCGCCAGCACGTCCGCCGCCTTGCACAGTTCCTGCGGATCGGCACCCACGGTCACCGAGCCGCCGGTCGCGGCCGCGATCGCGGCGGCGGTGTCGACCACCTCGCCCGCCGGCCAGTACCGCTCGGGCGCGCAGATCCGCACGTGCATCCCGGCGGTCGCGCCACCCAGCAGGTAGGAGTTCGCCATGTTGCTCGCGCCGTCGCCCAGGAACGTGAGTGTCAGCCCGCTGAGCCGGCCATAGGCGGCGGCGATCGTCTGCAGGTCGGCGAGCACCTGGCACGGATGAAACTCGTTGGTCAGCCCATTGATGACCGGTACCGCGGAAGCGGCTGCCATCGCCTCGATCTGGTCCTGGCCGAACGTCCGCCACACGATGGCCGCGACCTGACTGGCCAGCACCCTGGTCATGTCCTCGACCGTCTCGCCCCGGCCGGCGTGAGTGCCCGCGCGGTCGATCACCAGCGGGTAGCCGCCGAGATCGGCGATCCCGACGGCGAACGAGACTCGGGTGCGCAGCGACGGCTTGTCGAACAGCACCGCGACGGACTGCGGCCCGGCGAGCGGACGCCGGCTGAACCGGGCCTGCTTGAGCTCGGCGGCCAGCGCCAGCACCTCGGCCTGCTCGGCTGGCGAGAGGTCATCGTCGCGCAGGAAGTGACGTACGGTCGGCATCACGCCTCCTGACTGGGGGCCACGACACTGGCCGCCTCGAGGATCGCGGGCAAAGCCGCGGTGAACGCATCGGCCTCGGCCGCGGTCAGGATCAGCGGCGGCGCGAGCCGGACCGCATCGGGCTGCACGGCATTGACCAGGAAGCCGGCTCGCTGGGCCGTGGCCGCCACCGCGGTGGCGATGGGCTTGTCCAGCACGATCGCGAGCCACAAACCGGTGCCGCGCACCCCGGCCACCAGCGGATGCCCCAGGGCGTCGATACCGGCCGCCAGCCGCGCGCCGATCGCGGTCGCGTTCGCCAGCAGCCCGTCCCGCTCGATCGTCTCCAGCACGGCAAGCGCGGCGGCGCAGGCGACGGGGTTACCGCCGAACGTGCTGCCATGATCGCCCTTGCCGAGCGCGGATCCGCACTTGCCGATGCCGATGCAGGCACCGATCGGCAGCCCGCCGCCGAGGCCTTTGCCCAGCGTGAGCACGTCGGGCGTGATCCCCTCGCGCTGGTGCGCGAACCACTCGCCGGTCCGGCCGATCCCGCTCTGGATCTCATCGATCACCAGCAGCGCGCCCGCCTGGTCACACGCGACCCTGGCCGCCTTCAGGTACCCGGCCGGGGCGGGCACGACCCCGCCCTCCCCCAGGCACGGCTCAAGGAAGACGGCGGCGCAGTCCGGCCGGACCGCGTCCGCCAGCGCGGCCGCGTCGCCGAACGGCACGAACCGGACGTCAACGCCGAACGGCTCGAACGGCGTGCGGATCGAGCTCTTGCCGGTCAGGCTCAGCGCGCCCATCGTGCGGCCGTGGAAGCTGCCCTCGGCGGCGACGATCACCGGCCGCCCCTCACCGCCGGACACCGCGCCCTGAGCGCGGCGCACGAGCTTGATCGCTGCCTCGTTGGCCTCCGCGCCTGAGTTGCCGAAGAACACCCGGCCGTCCACGCCGAGCAGCCTGATCAGCCGCACGGCCAGCTCGACCTGCCGCTCGTGCAGGTACAGGTTCGAGGTATGCGCCAGCGTGCCGACCTGCTCGGTCACCGCTGCGATCAGCGCAGGGTGGGCGTGCCCGAGAGCGCTGACGGCGATGCCGCCGATCAGGTCGAGGTAACTGTTGCCGTCGACATCCCAGACGGTGGATCCGCTGCCGCGGGCCAGGGCCACCGGTGGCATGCCGTAGGTGAGCATGATGCTCGCGGCGTACTTTTCCTGCAGCACGTCAGTCGCTGACATCGGCGTCTCCGTCCGGGGGGTACGGGGGGTCGTCGTCCCCCCGGGCTGGCACGGATTCTCCCAGCGGCGGGTACGGGGGGTCGTCCCCCTGGGCTGACACGGCCGGGTTGATTCCGCGGCCTGCCGCGGGATCAGATCCGGCGGCAGCCGGGACGACCATCGTGCCGATTCCGGCGTCGGTGAATATCTCCAGCAGGATCGCGTGCGGGAGCCTGCCGTCGAGGACGTGCGCCTGCGGCACGCCGCCGCGGACGGCCCGCAAGCAGGCCTCCATCTTCGGGATCATGCCGTCGGACAGGCCCGGCATGAGCGCGGCCAGCTCATCCGCGGTGAGCTGGCTGATCGGCCTGGCCCCGACTGCGCTGGCCACGTCCGTGCCTGACCAGCGCGGGTACAGGCCGGCCACGTCGGTCAGCAGCACGAGCTTGGCCGCGCTCAGCTCGATCGCCAGAGCCGCCGCCGCGGTGTCCGCGTTGACGTTCAGTACGCCGCCGCTCGCGCCACGGGCCACGCTGGAGATCACCGGGATCCTGCCGTCGCCGAGCAACGCGGTCACCGCTCCGGGGTTGACCGACTCGATGTCGCCGACCTCCCCGATGTCGACCTTCACGCCGTCAACCTCGGCCTCCAGCCGCCGCGCGGTCAGCAGGTGCGCGTCCTCGCCCGACATGCCCACGGCGAACGGCCCGTGCTCGTTGATCAGGCCGACGATCTCGCGGTTCACCTGGCCCGTCAGCACCATGCGGACCACGTCCATGGTCTCCGGGGTGGTAACCCGCAACCCAGCGCGGAACACCGACGGCATGCCGAGCCGGTCCAGCTGCGCGTTGATCTGCGGCCCGCCGCCGTGCACGACCACCGGCTTCAGGCCGGCGTAGCGCAGAAAGACGACGTCCTGGGCGAATGCACGCCGTAGCTGCTCGTCGGTCATGGCGTTGCCGCCGTACTTGAGCACGACGGTCTGGCCGTGAAAACGCTCAAGCCAGGGCAGCGCTTCGATCAGGGTGGCGGCTTTCTGGAGGGCCACCTCGTTCCCCTCCTGAAGGATTTTCATGTCGAGTACGCCGAGTTCTCGTGCACGTAAGCGGCGGTCAGGTCGGTGGTCAGGATCGTCGCTTTCTGCTGGCCGGCCGCCAGGTCGACGGTGATCGTGACCTCGCGAGGGCTCAGGTCAACGCGGGAGCGGTCGGCGGCGGCCGCGCCGGACCGGCACACCCACACGCCGTTGATCGCGACGGCGATCTCGTCCGGCTCGAACGACGCGCTGGTCGTGCCGACCGCCGCAAGCACCCGGCCCCAGTTCGGATCCTCGCCGTGGATGGCGCACTTGAGCAGGTTGCACCGCGCGATCGCGCGGCCGACCTCGACGGCGTCCTCCTCCGACGCCGCGCTCGTGACCTCGATCGCGATGGCCTTGCTCGCGCCCTCAGCGTCTTGCTGCATCTGGCGCGCGAGGCTGGCGCAGGCCATGGTCAGCAGGCCGGTGAACTCGGCCGGGTCCGGCCTCGTGCCCGCCCCGCCACTGGCCAGCAGCAGCACCGTGTCGTTGGTCGACATGCAGCCATCGGTGTCGAGCCGGCTGAAGGTGGTGCGGACCGCTTCGCGCAGGCCCGCACTGAGCTCCGCAGTCGTCAGGTCGGCATCGGTGGTCAGCACCGCGAGCATGGTCGCCAGCGCGGGCGCCAGCATCGCGGCGCCCTTGGCCATCCCGCCGATGAGGTAGCCGCTGCCCTGGACTGAGCAGGTCTTCGCCACCGTGTCGGTGGTGCGGATCGCGTCCGCGGCGGCCACGCCGCCCTCGACCGAGGCGGCGGCCACGGCCCTGTCCACGCCGGCCAGCAGCTTGTCCAGTGCAAGCCGCTCGCCGATGAGGCCGGTGGAGCACACTGCCACCTCGGCCGCGCCGACGCCGAGTTGTTCCGCCACGTGCTCGGCGGTCTTGTGCGTGTCCTGGAAGCCGGCCGGGCCAGTACAGGCGTTCGCGCCGCCGGAGTTGAGCACGACGGCCCGCACGTGCCCGCCGGACAGGACCTGCTGGCTCCAGAGCACCGGCGCCGCCTTCACGCGGTTCGCCGTGAACACGCCCGCCGCCGCGGCCGACGGCCCGTCGTTGATGACGATCGCGACGTCCTTGTCGCCCGACTCCTTGATGCCGGCCGCGACTCCGGCCGCGCGGAACCCGAGCGGTGCGGTGACGGTCACGGCGCGACTCCGATCGCGGTCAGGCCGGTGGTCTCGGGCAGGCCGAGCATGAGGTTGGCGTTCTGAACGGCCTGGCCGGCGGCGCCCTTGCCGAGGTTGTCGATGGCGGCCACGACGACGACCCGGCCTGCTCTGGAGTCGACAGCCGCCTGCAGGTGAACGCCGTTGGAGCCCGCGACCGACGAGGTCGCGGGCCAGCGCCCCTCGGGCAATACGGTTACGAACGGCTCGCGCCCATACGAGCCGACGAGCACGTCGCGGGCCAGGTCCGTCGACGCCTCGTCGTCAGCTAGCCGGGCGGTGCAGGTCGCGAGGATGCCTCGCGGCATGGGCACGAGCAGCGGAGTGAAGCTGACTCGTACCTCCTGGCCGGGTGCCGCCGTCGCGAGGGCCTGCTCGATCTCCGGCGTGTGCCGGTGCGCACCGCCGACCTGATACGCGCTGACCGATCCCAGCACCTCGCTCGCGAGCAGGTCGGCCCTGGGGGACCGGCCGGCGCCGGAGGTACCGGACGCGGCCACCACGACGATGTCGGCGGGGTCCGCCAGGCCAGCCGAGACGAGCGGGAGGAGGGCCAGGATCGCGGCAGTGGCGTAACAGCCAGGTGCAGCGACCTCGTTGGCCTGCCGGATCTGTGCCCTGGCACCGGGAAGCTCGGGGATGCCGGTTACCCAGTGACCCGCGTGCGAGCCGCCGTAGTGGCGTTCCCACGCGTCCGGATCGGCGAGCCGGAAGTCCGGACCGAGATCAACGATCTTTGTTCCGGCGTGGGCCATATCGGCGATGTCACCAGACTGGCCCGCGGGCAGTGCGAGGAAGAGGAGATCGCAGTCGGCCAGGGCCGCCGAAGCGTGCGGCCGCAGGACGATTCCCGCCAGGCTCGGGACGCCCGCGAGCTGCGGATGAAGCTCGCCGACCGTCTTGCCGGCGCTGCTGTCGGCCGTAACCGCGGTCAGCTTGAGCTGCGGGTGACCGGCCAGCAGCCTGAGCAGCTCGCCGCCCGCGTACCCGCTTGCGCCGGCCACCGCAACCCGCGCGCCCATCGATCCCTCCACCCGACCCTGCTGCCATTCAGCCGCCATACCCGGCTCGCGTTCACCGGCGGCCGCCGCACCGCACACTCCGCGGCCGCCGGTTCCGCAGCCGCTGCCGTACACACCCTGGCTGAATTATTATGCAGAACAGTGACTGATTATGCAATTCGCAGCATGCGAGCGGTAACTAAGCACGGCCAGATCTGCGATCCAGGTTGGGTCGATAGCGGTGCAGACGGCATGATGGGCGCGGAAAGGATACGACCATGCAGGTCCGGCGGGCTTATCGCCCCTATCGGCAGCGGCTGCCCATCTCGCTGTGCCTCGCAAGCATCGTCATTGGCTCACTCGCGGTGACTGCCTGCAGTCACAGCCCAAGCACGAGCGCGTCCAAGCCGGTGAGCTGCGGCACCAGCCAGACCGCCGCCCACGTTCCAGTAAACCTCTCGGTCAACAGCACGGCCGTCTCGTGCTCTGCCGCCCGGACCATCGAGCAGGACTACGCCGAGGCGATCCGCGAGGGCAAGGCACCGGGAGCCGGCGGCAGCGGCCCAGTCAAGATCAGCGGCTGGACCTGCTCCGCGTTCCCTACGCCCGAGATGCTCAAGACCGGCAACACGTCCAAGTGCGTTAAGGGAACCTCCGAGATCCTCGCAACGCTCAACACGTGATCTCGTAACCGGCGACAAGTAAGAGCCCGGCCGGCCCCGCAAGCGGGAGCCGGCCGGGCCAGGTCGCGTTCCCCGGTTAGCGCGGGGTCGGTCCGGTCAAGGCGATGAGGCCCTTTGCGGCCGACTCGGTCCCCAGCGCGCCGACTGCCCAGACCGAGGTCGAGCCCGCCACGTCCGACAGCTGGAACAGCGCCCGATGCTTGTTGCCGAACGTCGGGCTGGTTACCGCCGACCACTTGCCGCCCGCGTAGTGCCAGAGCATCGGCGTCACCACGGACAGGTTGTCGGACAGCGCCCAGTAGCTGCCAGCGCCGGCCGGAACCAGGCTCTCGATCTGGTAAGGAATGTCATCCGACGCTTTCGCACTAGCCGCGGACCGCGGCAGGTCGACGACCGGGCTCCACTTGCCGGCGCTGAGCTGGTCGGTGAACTGGACGGCCGTGCCGCCGCTGCTCGTGGCGACATCGCCGCCAACCAGGAACTGCTTGCCGACGGTAATGCTGGTGAGGTCGCCGCCAGTCGGGAGGCTGGGCTGGGCTGCCTCCTGCTGCCAGCTGTCGCCGTTCCAGTGCAGTACCACAGAGGTGGCGGGAGCCGTCCCGCCCGGGGCAATCTCCTCCGCGGCACCGGAAGTGCCGGTCACGGCCCAGATGTTGTGAGCCGAGATCGCGCTCGCCGCAGTGATCTCACCGGTCCCCGGGACCTTTACGGCGCTCCAGCGGCGGCCGTTGTAGTACTCGGCGTACGGAACGAACGACGCTTGCGTGCCCGTCACAGTGACTTTGCCGCCGAAGACCCAGGTGCCGGACTTGAGCACCAGCACCGAGGTCACCAGCACGAGCGAGCCGGTTGATCCGTTCGTTCCGGGCAGCGCGCCGCTCGTCCAGGTGCGACCCGACAGGCGCACGTACCCGTCGGAGTCTGCTGCGCCGATCTGCGTCACCGCCCACACGTTCGTGGCCGAAGACGCGCCGATGAGGACATCGGTCGGCCCGAAGCCATCCCAGGCCTTTGCCACCTTCGCCGGGAGTTTCACCTGCTGCCAGGACCGCCCGGCCCAGTGCTCAATCAGCCCGTCTGGCTTCTTGCCGCTGGATGTCCCGGCGAATCCGGCTGCCCAGGCGTCGTTGGCGGCAACCGCGTCCACGCCGGTCAGGAGGGCCAGACTGCCCTTGACGCTCACGGTGGTAACGGCTCGCCAGCCCGTGGCTGCCGTGGAGGCCTGGGCCGGAAGGGTGACTGCCGCCAGCGCGATGGCACTGCCGGACAGCACGACTGCAACCCGACCTGAAACGGATCTAAGCATGCGCTACCTCAGTATCTGAAGCATGGATTTATCGCATTAACTGCGACGAGCTTGACGAGCATACTGACTCGCCTCGCGGAGCGGACCAGCGGACCAGCGGACCAGCGGACCAGCAAACCAGCAGACCAGCAAACCAGCAGACCAGCAAACCAGCGGCGAGCCGACGGCGGCCGAGCGGCACTTGGGACGGAGGCCGCACACTTGGCGGACAAATCATCCCAAAGCGGTTTGAGCCGCGGTGGCTGGGTGCGCTAGTTGTCGCTGGGGCGACAACCGGTTTCCCCAGCCATCTCGGCGCGCGGCGA
>JASHUE010000385.1:0-3813 GCA_030040195.1 Streptosporangiaceae bacterium
ACGGGCACCTCGTGCCGCTGCGCCCACGCCAGGGTGGCGGTCACGTCGGCGGTGCCGCGGGCCAGGACCACGCACAGCGGCTGGCCGGGCGCCAGCGCCGGCGTCTGGTCCCGCCGGTAGCCGTCGATCACGTCGGGATCGGTAAGGACCTGCCCGTCGGTCAAGCTGCCCTGCAACTCGTCGAGCACGTCACTCACGCTGATCACCCTAATGAGGCCGGCCAATCGGCGCCGGCCGGGGCCGCTATTGCGCGGGTAGTATTGTGCTGGCTTTCGGACGATGTCCGGCGTGCAAGCGGGGGCAAGCCATCCGAACGGAGGCAGGTTGAGCGAGACTGAAGTCGCGCCACCTGGTGTTGATCCGACAATCCCCAGCCCGGCCCGCCTGTACGACTACTACCTGGGCGGCACTCGTAACTTCCAAGCCGACCGGGATATGGCCGACAAGCTCCAGGCCGCGACACAGGGCGACCTGAAGGACGCAGTCCTGGCCAACCGCGGCTTCCACATCCGGGCGGCGGCCTGGATGGCGCGCCAGGGCATCCGTCAGTTCCTCGACATCGGCTCGGGCCTGCCGACCCAGAACAACACGCACGAGACCGTGCAGGCGGTCGACCCCGCGACGCGGGTGTTGTACGTCGATAACGACCCGATGGTCGGCGCCTACGCCACCATGCTGCTAGCCGGCGACGGCACGACCGCGCTGGTCATCGCCGACCTGCGGGATCCCGACGCGGTAATGGCGAGCCGGCGGCTGCGCTCGATGCTCGACCTCGGCCGGCCGATGGGTGTCATGATGACCGCGGTCATGCACTTCGTGGCCGACGACGGCGATCCGTGGGGCCTGGTCTCCCGTTACATGGCGGCGGTCGCGCCCGGCAGCTATCTCGCGCTGTCGCACGGGACCGCCGACAAGATGGACCCGAGCGCCATCCGGACCGGCGAGGACCTGTATTCGCGGTCGACCTCGAACGTGCACTTCCGGCCCAGGGAACAGGTCGAGCGGTTCTTCGCCGGCCTCGAACTTCAGGCGCCCCTGCCCGGAGCCAAGCCCGAGGTCAGCTACGCCGGCTTGTGGGGCGCCGAGGACCCCTCCGCGGCCGATACCGACGGATCGCGGGCCATCTACTGCGGGGTCGCCCGCCGGCCCTGACCGTGGCCATCCGGCGCCCCAGCTATCGGGCGCCCCAGCTATCGGGCATCGCAGTTATCGAGCGCCGCGGCTATGGGTCGTCGCCGCCATTCTGCGTTTCACGAGATTTCGCTGCAGGGTCACTTTTCCAGGCGGTAATCGTCGAACTGAGCGCCGAGCGTGGCCAGACGTGAACCTTCACCCTCGGCTCAGTGGCCAGCTTTCTCGCCGCGCCGTGACAGCCGCCGCCGCGTCCATGCTCTGCGTATCCGCGGTCGCGCTGTCGCTTGCGCAAGCGAGCCCCGCTCTTGCCGCCGGCAAGCCACATCTCGTTCCCGGCCACGCGCACGCGGCCGGTCGTCCGTCGCCCGACGCCGCCACGGTCCACGTGTCCGGCCAGGCCGCGAGCGACTCCGCAAGCACCGCGACCCTGACCGAGACGCCGTCTGAGGTGCCGAACGGCGCCAACCTGACCTTCACCTACACGGTCCCCTCGTCCGAGGTGAACTCGGAGAACTGGATCGGGATGTACGAGCCGGGACAGACGCCCGGCGTCGAAGACTCCACCTGCTGGAACTGGTCGCCCGGCGCGAGCGGCACGCTGACGTTCCCCAGCGACTGCCTGGACGGCGTGGGACCGTATGTCGCCTGGCTGTTCTACGACAACGGCTACACCGAACTGGCCGGCCCGGTGGACTTCACCGTCATCCCCTCCGCCCCGGCTCCGGCTCCGCAGTACGCGGCCTCGATCGGGCAGTACGGCCCCGGCCACCTGACCGATCCGTTCGGCGTCGCGGTGGCCCCTGACCAGAGCATCTGGGTGGCCGACCGGGCTACGAGCCAGGTCGAGCACTTCAGCCAGTCCGGTCAGTTCCTCGGCGCGATCGGCGCCGGCGTCCTGCGCCACCCGGACGGCGTGGCGGTCGACGCCGCGGGCAATGTCTGGGTCGCCGACACCGGCCATGACCAGATCGTGGAATTCTCGCCGGCCGGGCACGTGCTCCAGTCGTTCGGGTCCAACGGCTCGGGCAACGGCCAGCTCGATCACCCGCAGGACCTGGCCTTCGACTCCGCCGGCGACGTCTGGGTCGCCGACCAGGACAACAACCGGCTGGAGGAGTTCTCGGCCGCCGGCAGTTACCTGTCGCAGATCTCCGTCGCCACTCCGGACGGAGTCGCGATCGATTCGGCCGGGAACCTGTGGGTGTCCAGCCCCAGTTACGCTGACGGCAACGCCGTCTACGAGTTCCAGGCGGACGGCAACAACCTCCAGTACTACGGCATCACCCAGGCCTCCTACGGCGCGTTCTCGAACACCGCCGGGATCGCGATCGGCCCGGCCGGCAAGATCTACGTGGTGAACGCGGACTACAGCCTCGTCACCGTGCTCAACCCGGACGGCAGCTTCTACACCGAGTTCGGCCTGCAGGCAGATCCGGCCGAGGGTGCCGAGGATCTGTCGTTCCCGCAGGGCATCGCGGTCACGTCCCACGGCACCGTGTACGTTGCCGACAGCGGCAACGGCCGCGTGGTCGAGTACACCCCGGCATCGGCGTCCGGCAGCGCGGCACTGATCCCGCCCGCAGGCGGCGGCACGCCCTGGCTGCCGATCGGCCTGGGTGTCCTCGGGCTCGCCGCGTGTGCCTGCATCGCATGGCTACTGCTGCGGCGCCGCAGCCTGCGCGCAGCGGCCGCGCCGACCCCCGCGCCCGCGATGGCTACCGCTGCCGCGTCCAGCCTCCCGGCCATGATGCCGATGACCGGGACGGCGCTCGCCGCGAACGGCAGCCACGGCAACGGCCAGGCCAGCGACGGCACCGGCAGCAACGGGCACGCGAGCCCTTCCGGCTTCGGTGTCAGCCGCAGGTCGCTGCTGACCAGCGCGACCGCTCTCACCGGAGTGGCGGCCGGCGCCACGGTCCTGCCGCTGAGCCTGCGCAAGGCGGTCAGGGCATCGCTGGCAGCCGACCGGGGAGCAACCAGCATCAACGACATCGAGCACATCGTGATCCTGATGCAGGAGAACCGGAGCTTCGACCACTACTACGGCACGATGCCCGGAGTCCGCGGGTACCAGGACCCCACGGCGATCACGCTGCCGAACGGCAACCTGGTGTTCTACCAGCCGGATCCCTCGCACGCCCAGGGCTACCTGGCGCCGTTCTATTACGACCCGTCCAGGACCAGCGCGCAGGCCACGCCGGGAACCGACCACACCTGGCCGACCCAGCATCAGGCCTGGGACCACGGCAAGATGGACCAGTGGATCGCGGCGAAGGGCCCCTACACGATGGGGTACTTCAAGCAGCAGGACATCCCGTTCCACTGGGCCCTGGCCGAGGCGTTCACCATCTGCGACAACTACCACTGCTCGGTGTTCGGCCCGACCAACCCGAACCGGCTGTACATGTGGACCGGCATGATCGACCCGAACGGCACCGGCGGCGGGCCGATTATCGACAACAGTCCCGCGTACAACAACATCATCCTGTCCTGGCGGACCTATCCCGAGTTGCTCGAGGCAGCGGGGATTAGCTGGAAGGTCTACCAGGAAGAGGACAACTACGACGACAACGCGCTGGCCTGGTTCAAGCAGTTCGGCTACGCGTCCACGTCCTCCCCGCTGTGGCAGAAGGGCATGTACAAGGGACCGGCCGGCGCGTTCGAAGAGGACGCCAGGCG
>JASHUE010000386.1:0-2900 GCA_030040195.1 Streptosporangiaceae bacterium
CACTCTGAGCGCTGCTGCGGGATGCCCGCCAGTAGGGCGCGGACCTCAGTCTCCCGGTACCGGCGGTGACCGCCGAGCGTCCGGATGGACGTGAGCTTTCCTGCCTTCGCCCACCTGGTAACTGTTTTCGGGTCAACCCTGAACATCGTCGCGACCTCTGCCGGCGTAAGCAGCGGCTCAGCCTCTGGTGTGCGTGCTGACATGTTGACGGCCTCTCCTCCTGGACCGGTACTGCGATCCCTGCGTTTCCTTGCTGTTCGTGGCTCCCCTAGAGAGCCTGCCTCGGATGTCCTATATAGTCCACTCGGACCATATTGCCATCACCAGCGGTGACAAGTCGACAACCGGGAGCAAAGTTTCTGTGCGAGTCGCGCCGCTTGTCCCCCGCCGTGTACTGTCACGCTGCGTGATTCTAGCGACACGCATCGTCGCAACGGGCGGATTCGGAAAAGTCATCCGCGTCTCCCATCAGCTACTTAGCTCGATTGCCTCCACGTCCTGCAGATCCCTCCTCTTAGCTCGGCCGATCTCCTCCAGGTCGGCGGAGCCTGGCTTAGGCACAAGCCTGGGTCTTCGGACGCCTGACGCTGCTCCACTCGCGCTGGTTACCTCCTTCCGCGGCCCCGGCCATTTCCCGGGCCGGCAGTCGGCCGGAAGGCCGTGCCGACAGCTGGCCGGATGCATGGCGACTGCGCTGATTTGATGCAACCAGCCAAGGTCCGGTAATAATCCCCCGGAGTGCTGCTAGATAATCTGCTTCGGGGCCTTTTGACCGCAGCTTACCGCGGTCCCCGCACGCTCCGTAAGCGACCAGGCACGAACCGGCATTTCCGGAAGATGAAACTGGCGGAAACTCTGGCACATGTCGCGCATTAGGCAGCATGACTAATCGTGACATGCCGTAAGCGTCCGTGCAAAGAGTTACGCGCCGGTAGTGATCCGCGCGCGTCCGCTGCGGCCGGCCCGGCCGCTATAGGCTGGTGCCCGATCTTCGCGTCAACGGTGACGCGAGACTGATGTTCAGGAGTTCAGGCCAGTGACTAACGTCTTCGCGGCTCGTTTGGCCGATGGCCAGGCCGAGCATGAGCAGGTCGTCTTCTGCCAGGACGCGCAGTCAGGACTGCGGGCCATCATCGCGATCTACTCCACTGCGCTCGGGCCCGCTCTCGGCGGCACGCGCTTTTACCCCTACCCGGACGAGGACGCGGCTCTCGCCGACGTGCTCAACCTCTCCAGGGCAATGGCCTACAAGAACGCGCTGGCCGGGCTCGACCTCGGCGGCGGCAAGGCCGTGATCATCGGCGATCCGGAGCTGCTCAAGTCCGAGGCCCTGCTGCGCGCCTACGGCCGGTTCGTCGAGTCGCTGAACGGCCGTTACATCACGGCGTGCGACATCGGCACCTACAGCGAGGACATGGACATCGTCGCCAGGGAGAGCTCGCACGTCACCGGCCGGACGGTCCCGAACGGCGGGGCTGGTGACTCTTCCGTGCTTACCGCGTTCGGCGTGTTCCAGGGCATGCGAGCGGCGGCCGAGCACGTCTGGGGTAGTACCAGTCTCGCGGGCCGGACGGTGGCCGTCGAGGGAGTCGGCAAGGTCGGGCATCGCCTCGTTGACCACCTCATCGGTGATGGAGCGGAAGTCGTGATCTTCGACACCAGCCTCACCGCGAGCGAGCGGGTACGAGCCAAGCACCCCGAGGTGACCGTCGCACCGACCCGCGAGGAGCTGCTTGCCTGCCAGCTCGACGTCTATTCGCCGTGCGCGCTTGGCGGTGCCGTCGACGATGACACGGTCAGGGCGCTCGGGGCCAGGATCATCTGCGGGGGCGCCAACAACCAGCTCGCCCACCCAGGCGTGGAGAAGCAGCTGGCCGATCACGGGATCGTGTACGCGCCTGACTACCTGGTGAATTCCGGCGGCGTGATTCAGGTCGCCGACGAGCTGCACGGCTTTAGCTTCGAGCGGGCCAAGGCGAGGGCCGAGCAGATATTTGGAACTACCCGGCAGATCCTGGCACTTGCCGACAAGGACGGCGTACCACCCGCGGTGGCTGCTGACCGGCTGGCCGAGCGCCGGATCGCCGAGGTCGGCAGGCTGAGGGGCATATACCTGGGCAGCTGATCACTTTCTCCAGCCTCAGCGGAGGCGCCTGCAGCCTAAAGCAGGTACGGTTGTACCTGGACGTCAAGGCGAGCGCGTCGCACTCCCGGAGGCGGAGCCGCGACGGGTCCGCTTTGTGTGCACGAAACCGCGAGCATTGGCGTGGTAACTGACAAAACCTAGAGTGCGGTGACCAGGAACCCCGTCGGGTTCCATACGTTAGAGGGGGTCGAGCCAATGGGGCGCGGCCGAGCCAAGGCCAAGCAGGTCAAGGTGGCACGTCAGCTTAAGTACAGCGGTGGCGGCACCGATCTTGACCGGCTGCGGGCTGAGCTGGGCGTCGGCACGGATCAGCACGACGAGGATTCCGCCTACGCAGACCTCGGCGACAGCTACTCCGAGGACGATGACTCAGAAGACGACGACGGTGATGACGAAGACTGGGATGCCGATGACGTCGGCGACTACGACGCCGACGATCTGACCAGCACGTCAGCCTGACCTCAGTCAGCGCAGCTGCGCTCGTCAGCTTCGTGCCGCAGCCGGAGTCTTCTGGCTTCGGCCATTAACGACGTGTGCCCGTCTTGAGGCCGGGCTTCCCCTGACCTGCGGTCTGTTATCCGCGGTGGCGGCCGAATAGCCGTACGCCCCCGACGGCCGCTGCTGTTGGCTCGGGGGGACGACCCCCCGTACCCCCCGCAGCTGCTGGCTCGCTGGGACGACGACCCCCCGTACCCCCCGCAGCTGCTGGCTCGGGGGAACGACCCCCTGCGCCTCCCGCAGGGATGATCTCCCC
>JASHUE010000387.1:0-2649 GCA_030040195.1 Streptosporangiaceae bacterium
GGCGAGGTCGATGTGCACTCCGGTCTCGCTGGCGACCGCATTCCACGCGGCCATGATGGCGGGCCTGGAGTCGATCAGCGTCATGTCGAGGTCGAAGCCGACTGGCCCGGTCCCTCTCATGTGTCCCAGCACCCCCGCTCGCCGAACCGGTCGCGGTTCACACCTTACGCAGGCAGGCAGGAATCAGCCGGGCGGGCGGAGCGCGGTGAAGTTACGGCCGCCGTCGCTGGTGAACAGCAGCAGCCAGCCGGTGCCCGCGCAGCCGACGCTGTCCGCCCCAGCGCAATCATGCAGCACAGCCCAGCCGCCGGACTCGGTCGCGAACGCGAGCGACTGGATCCCGGTCACACCGAGGTTGGGCAGGATCGTCGTCCAGGTCCGGCCGCCATCGGTGGTCACGTGCAGGAAGGTCACGTTCGCATATACTTTCCGGCCGAAGTCGTTACCTCCGAAGTAGAGCCAGACCTCCGGGCCGGGCACGGCGAACGGCATCTGCGCGGCGGACTTGTGTAGCCGGGCGCCGGCGCCGAAGGGCAGCGAATGTGCCTGCCAGCTCCGCCCGCCGTCGTCAGTGGTATCAACCTGCGCCTGACCCGCCGCGACGGCGAGCAGTACACCGCGCTGGCCGGAGAACGCGGGCAGGCCCGCGAGTGCGGTCGGGAATCCTGGCTGCCAGAAACCGGGAAGCGGCGATTGTGACCAGCGCACCCCGCCGTCCGTGGTCTGGTACAGCCGTCCCGAGTCGGAGATTCCCCAGCCGTCGGCCGCGCTCGTGAACTCGATCCCGCCGCCGAGCGCGGGGACCGTAGCCAATACCAGGTGCCAATTCGCGCCTCCGTCACTGGTCGCGAACAGCAGCGCGTGCGGCTGCTGATACACGGTGAACGCAGCGAAGCCATCGGCGGAGTTAGCGAAGCTGATGCTGCCGGACATGATGGAACTCCCCGCCCCCGGCAGCGAGAAGATGCTCCATGAGCGCCCCCCGTTGGTAGAGCGGTCGATGCTCACTATCGTGGCCGACTCGGGGTGCACGACGATAGCCCAGGCATCCTGCGGCCCGCTGAAGGTCACGCACAGGATGTTCGCGAGCGGGTCGCTGACTGGGGGGGTCACGCTGGCCCACCTCGCGCCGGCATCAGCGGTGGTGAACAGCCCGTTCCCGTCGAGCACCCAGGCCGACTCAGGCCCGAGAACCCCGATTTGGCCCACCGGGGCGCCCGAGTCCTCACGTTCCGCCCGTTGCCCTGCCCGGATCGCTGCGGCCACGGCCTCGGCTGACGGCGCATGACCCTTCTGGGTCGTCACTTGCCGGCCCGGCCGGCTCGGCTGCCCTATCAGCGGCACCACTATCGCGGCAGCTACGGCGCAGGCGATCACCGCGACGCCGGCCACGGCAGCCTGGATCCTGCGCGCCCTCCTGCGCCGCTGATAGCCGTCATGAAGGCGCCTGACGGCATCCGGGCCCGGCTGCACGGCGGCTACCGCCTCGTGCAGTAGCCTGCGCGCGTCGTCGGGACTGAGCGGCCGGCCGGTCATCTCAGATCCTCGAGCAGCAAGGCCATCCGCGCCAGCCCGCGCGACGCATAGGACTTGACCGCGCCCTCGCTGATCTGCAATGCCCGCGCGGTCTCAACCACCGACAGGTCGGCGTAGTAACGCAGGACGACCACCTCCCGCTGTCGCCGCGGAAGCTGCCGGAGCGCCCGCACCACCAGGGCGCCGCCAACCGCGGCGATCGCGCGTTCCTCCGGGGTGCTCGCATCGGTCGGCAGAGCGGGAGGATGGCGGGCAGCAAGCAATCGTCGGCGGAGAGCGCTGCGCGCCAGGTTCATCATCGTGACCCGGAGGTAGGCGGCCGCGCGATCTGGATCGCGGATGTTCGACCGCGACCCGTACACGCGGACGAATGCTTCCTGGACCACGTCCTCGGCCGACGCGTCGCCGCCCATCAGGAGCAGGGCCATCCGGAGCATCGGCTGATAATGGGCCGCGTACAGGGCCTCGATCTGAACCGTTCGGCCGATCCGCGCGTCGCGAGTGTCGACGGCTGGGTCCGGCGCCCGCGGGAGCGCGGAGTCACCTGCGACGACGGGGTCCATCCCTGAGCCTTCCGGGGCCGGCACACGATATAGACAACCAGCGCCGCCGGAAGGTTGCGCGATCCCGGATTGTCCTCGGAAACTCGCCCGACTATAGCCAGCCGCGCTCATCGGCCGTCTTGACGGCCTCGGCCCGGTTGCGGGTACCGGTCTTGGCGATCGCCGCCGACAAGTAGTTACGGACCGTTCCCTCGGACAGGAACAGGCGGGCCGCGATGTCGGCCACGGTCGCTCCGGCGCGCGCCGCGACGAGCACGTCCCGCTCGCGGCCGGTCAGCGGGGACACCCCGCTGGCGAGGGTCGCGGCGGCCAGGGCCGGGTCGACCACGCGCTCGCCAGAAACGACGCGCCGGATGGCTTCGGCGAGTTGCTCGGGCGGCGCATCCTTTACCACGAATCCGTAAGCGCCAGACTCCATGGCCCGGCGGAGATAGCCAGGACGCCCGAACGTGGTGAGGATCAGCGAGCGGCATTCAGGGACTTCCTGGGCAAGGACGGCCGCCGCGGCCAGGCCGTCGATTCCCGGCATGTCGATGTCGAGCAGCGCGAC
>JASHUE010000388.1:0-2788 GCA_030040195.1 Streptosporangiaceae bacterium
GAGCCGCTCGAAGATGCCGCCCGGCTGCACGTCAACGGGGCCGGGGTCGCGCTGACCACCGACTCCTACGTCGTCTCGCCGCTGTTCTTCCCCGGCGGCGACATCGGCGACCTGGCCGTCAACGGCACCGTGAACGACCTGTCGGTGGCCGGGGCGGTGCCGCTGTACCTGTCGGCCGGCTTCATTCTCGAGGAGGGCTTTCCGGTTGAGGACCTGATCAGGATCGTCGCCTCGATGCAGGCAGCCGCGCGCGAGGCCGGCGTGCAGGTGGTCACCGGTGACACCAAGGTCGTGCAGAAGGGCAAGGCGGACGGCTGCTACATCAATACCGCGGGCGTCGGAGTAATCGAGCACGAGGGCAGCCTCGGCATCGCAAACGCGCAGCCAGGCGACGCCATCCTGGTGTCCGGGCCAATTGGCGATCATGGCGTCACGATCATGCTGGCGCGGGGTGAGCTCGATATCGAAGCCGACATCGTGTCCGACACCGCCCCGCTGAACGGGCTCGTCGCCGGCTTGCTCGGGGCGACCTCGGGCGTGCGCGCGCTGCGGGACGCGACCCGCGGCGGCGTCGCCACGATCCTCAACGAGATCGCCACGGCCGCGGGCGTGGGCGTCCTCATTGTCGAAGACGACATCCCGGTGCGGCCGCAGGTACGGGGCGCGGCCGAGTTGCTGGGCATCGACCCCATGTACGTCGCCTGCGAGGGCCGTCTGGTCGCGGTCGTAGACGCGGCGGAGGCCGACACCGCGCTGGCCGCCCTGCGGGCGCACCCGCAGGGCCAGCAGGCCGCCGTCATCGGCAAGGTCACGGCGGAGCCACAGGGAATCGTGCAGCTGAAGACCGCGTTCGGCGGCACCCGGATCGTCGACCTGCTGGTCGGTGACCCACTACCGCGAATCTGCTGAGTCGCGGGTTGCTTGAGCCAGAAACGAAAGCGAGTGAGGCGGTGCACGAGCTGGCCATCACCGAGGGCCTGGTAGACGCCGTCACCCAGCGCCTGCCCGGCGCCAGGGTCACGTGTGTCCGGCTTGAGATCGGCGCGCTCTCTGGCGTGGTCGCGGACTCCGTCCGGTTCTGTTTCGACCTGGTAACCGAGGGGACGAATCTGGAGGGCGCCGCGCTGGAGATCACCATGCCGCCGGCCGTGTGTCACTGCCGGGTTTGCGGCCAGGACTTCGAGCCGGACAGCCCGATCGCGTTGTGCTCCTGCGGGAGCGCCGAGGTGACGGTGCTGGCCGGTCAGGATCTGAAGATTACGTCTGTGCAGGTGGCATAGTTATGTGCGGATCATGTGGCTGCGACTCCGGCGCTGTCATCACGTTGCTGACCGACCGGCCCGTACCCGCGTGGCTGGGCGGCCATCCCCAGGTCGGGCCCGAGCATCCGCACCGGCACGCACCGGGCCAGGGCCACCACTCGCATGGCAGCGCCCGAGCGCTCGACGAGGTCCGCCACCACGACGAGCACGCGCATCAAGACCACGAGCATGAACACCCGCAGTTGCTGCAGTCCGCCGACCCCGACCGGTCGATCGAGATTCAGCAGAAGGTGCTGGCTAAGAACGACGAACTGGCCGAGCACAACCGCGACTGGCTGCGCGAGCGCGGGATCCTCGCGATTAACTTGATGAGTTCGCCGGGTTCCGGCAAGACCACGTTGCTGGAGCGAACCGCCAGGGAACTCGCCGGACGGCTGGCGATCTCGGTGATCGAGGGTGACCAGGAGACCGCGCTCGACGCCCGCCGTATCCAGGCGGCCGGAAGCAGGGTCGTGCAGATCAACACCGGTGTCGGCTGTCACCTGGACGCTGAGATGGTGGCCCGCGGGCTGCGTGGTCTCGATCCTCCGAGCGGCTCCATCGTCGTGATCGAGAACGTCGGCAACCTCGTCTGCCCCGCGTTGTTCGACCTGGGCGAGGAGGCCAAGGTCGTGCTCGCGTCGGTGACCGAGGGCGCGGACAAGCCGCTGAAGTACCCGCACATGTTCCGCCAGGCGGACCTGGTGCTGCTGAACAAGACCGACCTGCTGCCGTACGTGGACTTCGACATTAAGCAGTACATGGCCGATCTGCGGATGGCCGCGCCCGACGCGCTGTTGGTCCAGATCTCCGCGACCACCGGCGACGGCATCGAGGGCTGGTACGACTGGCTGCGCCGCCGGCTCCCCGCTCCGCGCGACTGACCACGTACGTCGCCCTCGTTCGCAGAACGTCACCGAATTGATCCTTTCAGGATCAATAAATGGTCTCTTAATGCTCTATGCTGCGCTGTGGTCAGTCGTCGATAAATTTCTGACTTTGTCAGTGAACGGCGTCTCTAGGGGGCTACAGCAGTGCGACCTACTTTCCGCATGGCCGCGATGGCAGCCGGCGCGACTGGTCTTGTGGCGACCAGCCTGCTGACGGGTTCGGCGATCGCAAACGCTAGCGCGCACCGTCCGGCCAGCTCGCACGATCCGGCCGTGACATCCTCTGCCGACGCCGCGCGGCTGCCAATCTCGGCCGGGCAGATGCTCGCCGACCGTCGTCTGCACGATGGGGCCGAGGCGACGGGCGCGATCACCGGATCGGCCCTGGCCGCCGACGGCCAGCCTCTGGACGGCGTGTGCGTATCCGCGTACGGCCCGTCCGGACGCAGCTTCGCCGCCACCCGGCCCAACGGCCGCTTCCTCCTGGCCGGCCTGAAGCCGGGCGCCTACCAGGTGCGCTACTTCGGCTGCGGTGACACCAGCCAGTACCTCTCGCAGTGGTACGGCGGCGCGGACCAGCGGAACGAAGCGCGTCCC
>JASHUE010000035.1:0-3056 GCA_030040195.1 Streptosporangiaceae bacterium
ACCGGGACGTCGATCTTCGGCCGGTCGGCGCGGAAGTCGGTCAGCCAGCTGTCCACGCACGCATAGGTGGCGATCGGCGAGGCCGTACAGGCGACCGCGAACGCGGTCGCGGGCCTGGTCGCTGATCCGGTCAGGGGCGAAGGTATCAGTGTTGCAGAAGTCGGCACAGAAGCTATCGCCTGGGAGTGCCGTCGCTCACCGAGCGGGATCGCGGCGAAGGAAAGTACGGTAATCGCGTGGCGACTATCGATGACGCGGCGGCCATCGCGCTTCAGCTTGCGGAGGTTACCGAGGATGAGCGGCACGGCAACCGCACCTGGTTTGTCGGCAAGAAGGCGTTCGCGTGGGAGCGCCCGTTCAGCAAGGCCGACATCAAGCGATTCGGGGACCAGGAGCCGCCCGCCGGGCCGATCCTGGCCGGACCTGAGCGAGAAGGAAGCGGTTCTCGCCGCCGGCACTCGCGGGATCTTCACGATCCCGCACTTCGACGGCTACTCCGCGATCCTCATTCGGCTGAGCGTGGTCTCCGCCCGCGCGCTGCACGATGCGATCACCAATGGCTGGCTGGCCTGCGCATCGCCGGATCTGGCGAGCCGATACGTGAGAAGCTAGGCCGCCGGCTGCTTCGCCCGCGGCAGCAACGGCCCGTGCTCCAGGCGCGGCAGCACGTGCCGGGCGAACAGGTCCGCCTCCGTGGCATGCGGGTAGCCGGACAGGATGAACGCCTCCATGCCAAGGTCGGCGTACCCCTGCAGCTTGGCCAGAACCTGATCGGGGTCGCCGACAAGGGCCGCGCCCGCGCCCTGGCGACCTCGGCCGACGCCGGTCCACAGCCCGGGCTCGGCGAACCCCTCCTCGTCGGCAAGCTCGCGCAGTTCGCCCTGGCGCAGCTGCCCGGTCGAGGTCGGGTGCAGGGACTGGGTCCTGATGCGCTGGCCGGCTTCCACCGTCAGTCGGGAGACCAGGCGCCGCGCCGCCGCCCGCGCCTCCTGCTCGCTCTCGCGCACGATCACGTGCACGCGGTAGCCGAACCTGAGCTCACGGCCGTACCTGGCTGCTCTGACCCGCATATCGTCGATGATCTCCTTGACCGCGGGCATCGTGTCTGGCCACATCAGGTAGACGTCGGCTGCCCGGGCGGCCACCTCTCTGGCCGCCTCGGACAGGCCGCCGAAGTAAAACGGGGGGCACCCAGGGCCGTCGCGGCAGATCCGGGGCGGGTCGAGCGTCACCTGGATGAACTCGCCACGGATATCGACCGGGTTCCCGTCCATGAGGCTGCGCAGTACGTGCATGTACTCAAGCGTCCGGCGATAGCGCGGTGCCGATTCGAGCTTCTGGCCTGGCAGGTCCGAGGAAATGATGTTGATGGTCAGCCGGCCGCCGAGCATGTGGTCGATAGTGGCAAGCTGGCGAGCGAGCTGCGGGGGCCACATCTCGCCCATCCGGACCGCCACCAGCAGCTGCATCCGCAGCAACAGCGGGGCCATGCCCGCCGCGAACGCGATCGAGTCCATGCCCGGCGCGTAGTCCGACGGCAGCAGCAGGTTGTCGAATCCCGCCTCTTCGGCGCGGAGCACAATGCCCCGATCGTGCTCCCAGCTTGACATCAGCGCCGGGTCAGGGACGCCGAGGAACTCGTGGTCCTCGTCGCACAGCGGGGCGAACCAGGACACCTCACAAGCCATGCGCCATCCGCCTCCTGCATCCTTGTCGGCGACCCAGAAGCCGCCATCCACACCCTAGTCAGCCAGCCGCGCGCCGGGCTCGGGGCGGCCAGGCACCGGCCGACACTTAGGGTAGGGGCGGCATCCAGCGTGCAGACCAACCGGAGGTGACGCGGCAGTGAGCGCGGAGAAGGTGTATGACCTGCCCACGCCCGCGCTGGTGGTGGACGCCGATGCGCTCGAGCGCAACATCGCGCTTATGGCCGCCGCGCTGCCCGGTGATCGTCTGCGGCCGCACGTCAAGGCGCACAAGTGCACGAGCCTGGCCCGGCGCCAGGCGGCAGCTGGTCATCACCGGTTCACCTGCGCCACGATCCGAGAATGTGAAGGCATGGTCGCAGCGGGCCTGGGCGAAGACCTCATGCTGGCCAACGAGGTCCTCGACGCCAGCCGGATCGGTGCCCTGGTCGAGGTCGGCGCTCGGGTGACGCTGGCCGTGGACTCAGCCGAGACAGTTGACGCTGCGGCCCGCGGCGGCGTCCGCGAGGTGATCATCGACGTCAACGTCGGCCTGCCGCGCTGCGGCTGCCAGCCGGCCGACGCCGGACGGCTGGCCGAGATGGCCCGCGACCGTGGCCTGTCGGTACGTGGAGTGATTGGCTACGAGGGCCACGTAATGATCGTGGAGGACCCGGCCGAGCGGACCCGCCAGTGCCGGGAGTCAATGGAGCAACTGGTGGCCGCGGCGGCCGACGTAGGCGGCGACCTGATATCGGCCGGCGGCACCGGGACCTATCAGTGCAACACGTGGGCGACCGAGATCCAGGCCGGGTCGTACGCGCTGATGGACGCCCAGTACAACCGGCAGGGCCACCCGTTCGCGCAGGCGGTCTTCGTCCTGGCCAGCGTGATATCCAGCGCGGCCGAGTGGTCGGTGGCCAACGCCGGGCTGAAGGCGTTCGGGATGGACCACGGCAATCCGGAGATCGACGGCTCAACGGTCTGGTTCTGTTCCGACGAGCACACGACGTTCTCGCCACCCAGGGCCGTCGGCGACCGGGCCTGGCTGGTCCCGGCCCACGTCGACCCCACGATGGCGTATCACGAGCGGCTCTACCTGTTTTCCGGCGACGAGGTCGTCGATAGCTGGCCGATCGACCTGCGGGGATGGTGATCGGGACCGCAGTGAGACGACAACTTGCTCAGGATCGCGTCGTGGTCCCAGGTGGCGGTCAGGAAGGCTAAGCCGGCGTCCGGGAATTCTTCAGAGAAGCACGGAAGAGGGTGTCGGATCGGGGCGGCGGTGTTCGTAGCAGGGGTGGTGGTGGCGTCGCCCGCAAGGGGGCGGCGCCAAGGCAAAGGAACCACGATCATGAAGCTGACGACCAT
>JASHUE010000389.1:0-6115 GCA_030040195.1 Streptosporangiaceae bacterium
CAGGGCAGCAACAGCCCGCGTGCTGGCCGGTTGTCCGGGTCGTTCTTCCTTGAACGCTACGGAGGGCGCGCCAGGGGCTGCATCACCCAGCCTGGGTGAACACCCTGCCGGGTAGTCAGGTGGCGGATTGCGGATCTTGACCGGAAAGATGACGCTCTGGGACAAGCCAGAAGGTCCCCGGGATTGGAGGGCCATAACGTCACATACACCAGCACGGTTGCTGGGCCGGTTGACTCGCCTCACCCCCGGGTATGCCTGTTAGGAGGCTTTGAGCTGGTATTTCGCCGCGCCGGGTGAATCTCGCGAGGAGTTGTCTGGCCGCTCTCGGAGAAGAGCCAATCACGTGGCCAGGTGGCGCGACGGAGTCGGGGAACCGCGGTGGGTGAGCCGCGGCGGGTCGGGGTGATCGGCGGTGGAACGGGGTGGCCGCGACGATGGATCGGTCGCGGCAGCGGCGCGGCAGTCCGGTGAGTCGGGCCCCGCGAAGGGGCGGCAGCTTCGTGAGCCGGCCGCCGCGAGGGGGCGGCAGTTCAGGGGATCGGCCGCCGCGAGAGGGTTGCAGGTAGAGGAACCGGCCGCCGGAATGCGGCAGCTCGGGGGATCGGCCGCCGCGAGGCGGCGGCACGTCGGGGGGGCGATGGCGATAACGGTCGGTGGTCTTGTCACATCCGCTGATCGCGGTCCTGGCCTGCTCGAAGACAAGCTGCAGATACCCGACCTGGGACTTGCCATCGTGCGACGACCGCGGGTCGACGAGCTGATGAAGCAGGCGACCCGGCACCGGGTAACGCTGGTGACCGGGCCGGCCGGAGCCGGGAAGACGGTGGCGTGTGCGTGCTGGGCAACGACGCGGTCGGCCGGCAGCCCGGTCGCCTGGCTCACAGCCGACGCCGCCGACCGCGAGCCCGCCCGGTTCTGGCGATACCTGATCACCGCGCTCGCGCGCGCGGGTGTCGTGACGGCAGTCGACGCCGACCAGCTGAGCGACCGTGCGGTCGTGGATCCATCCGGCCTGCCCCAGGAGGTCGTGGGCCGGATCGCGGCCGCAGGCATCTCGGCCTCGCTGGTCATTGATGATGTCCACGAGCTGGCTGGTTCGCAGGTGCTCGCCGGCCTCGACGAGCTGGTACACCATGCGCCAGCCGAGTTGCGGCTGGTGCTGGCCGGACGGAACGCACCCGGCCTCACGCTGGCGAAACTCAGGGTTTCCGGGCAGCTCGGTGATGTCGGGCCCGCCGACCTGGCGTGCACGAGTCACGAGGCCGACGCCTTCCTGGCCAGCTTGGACCAGCCGCCCGATCAGCGGCTCCGGGCGATGATCATGAATCACAGCGAAGGCTGGATGGCCGGGCTCCGTCTGCTGTCGATGTCGCTGCGTTTCGGCCAGGCCGCGAGCGGCTCGGACTTGGCCGCGGGCGGTTCGGACTTGGCCGCGGGCGGTTCGGACTTGGCCGCGGGCGGTTCGGACTTGGCCGCGGGCGGCTCGGACTTGGCCGCGGCCACCGAGCTCATCGCCGATTACATCTGCGACGAGATACTCACCCCGCTGCCGTCCGCCACCAGGCAATTCTTGATGCGGACATGCCTGACCGAACTGGTGCCGCCCGACCTCGCGCACGTACTGACCGGCGACAGCGGCGCCGCCGCCCGGCTTGAGCAGCTCAGCCGGGAGAACGGGCTGATCCAGCCCGCCGGCCCGGCCCTGGCTGACTACCGGTATCACCCCATGCTCAGGGACGTGCTTGAGACCGTGCTGCGCCGTGAGCACCCCGACGAGGTGCCCGCGCTGCTCGGCCAGGTCGCCCGCTGGCATGCCGGCCGGGCGGAGGTAATGGAGGCGATCAGGGCGGCGGCGCGGGCGGGGGACTGGGACTTCGTCGCGCGCGTCCTCGCCGATGCCAGCCCGGTCGCACCGCCGCAGGTCGGCTGGAGCGAACTCGAGGACGTCCTCGGCGCCTGCCCGCCCGACCGGCGCAGCAATGATTACGTCCTGGCGTCGGCGCTCGCGGCCGCGCGGCTGTGGCACGGCGACCCTGACGGGGCGCTGCCGCACCTCGACTGCGCCGAGAACGTGCTGGCGGGCCAGCCGGACCCGGCAATCACCACGCGGTCGGCTGCCCGGCTGTGGCTGGCGGCGCTGCAGGTCATGCGCCTGGCCGGCACCGACGCGGACCTGACGCCGCAGTGGGAACTGGCTGGCCGCGCTCACGAGGAGTCCAAGAGCGCGCCCGAGCACCGGGGAGCTGGGTTGCTGTGGCTCGCGCTCGGCTGCGCCGGCCTGCGCCGACTCGAAGTCCGGCGGGCCAGGTCCGCGCTACAGCACGCCGGCTCGCAACTGGCGGCGGGCGGACTGCTGGCATTGCGGGAACGAGCCAGGTCCTGGGAAGCCGTTGCCCATGCCTGGTACGGAGACCTGGCCACCGCTACCAGGATCGCGGCTGAGGTCGCCGAGCGGCTGACCGCCGGATCGGGTGATCTGGCCCCGATCCTGGCCGTGAGCCAGGCCCGCGCCCATGTCGCGCGGGATGAGCCGGAAGCCGCGGCGATGCTGCTTGATCAGGCTGACCAAGCCGCGGCCGCCACGGTTCAGCCGGCCGGGGAACCGGTTATCGGCGTGCTGACCGGCATGATGAGGACTCGCATCGCGATCGACGACGGCAACCCCGCCGGGGCGCGAGGCCTGGTCCGGCTGCTGACCGAGACCGTCGCGGGTGAACCGGGCCCAACCGCGGCGATCGCGGTGCTCGATGCCGAGATAAGCCTCGTGGCGGGGGAGCCAGACCGGGCCAGGTCGGCGATAGCAGCCGCCCCTGGCGAGACCGAACTGGGTGGTCAGGACGCCGAGATCTGCCGGGCCAAGCTGCTGATGGCCAGCCACGACGACAAGGGAGCGCTCAAACTGCTCGAGCCGATCATGAAGGGCCCGCCCAGCGGTCCGGTTTCTGCGCGTCTGTCGGCCTTGCTGACGGCCGTGATCGCTCACCGGCGGCTGAACCAGGCCACCGAGGCGGCCGAGCGCCTCGAGGAGGCGCTTGCGGTGGCCGAGCCCGATGATCAGTCCGGCGCGTTCATCGCGGCGGGCACGCCGATCAGGTCCGCGCTGACCGTGCTGATCACCCCGGCCAGCAGGTGCGCCGGGTTCGCCGGCCGCATCCTCGACCGCTTTGACGGCCGGCTACCGCACACGGCCGGCCAGCCGTCGGGCACGCCACTGACGGAGAGTGAGCTGGCGGTGCTGCGCTTCCTGCCGTCGCACATGACAAACCAGGAGATCGCCGAGTCGCTTTTCCTGTCGATAAACACGATTAAGACGCACCTCAGCTCGGTTTACCGAAAGCTCGGCGTGAGCAGCAGACGGCAGGCAATCGCCCAGGGCCGACGGCTCGACCTGCTCTGATCGCTGATCTCCTTCGCGGCCAGCCGGGCGCACGCCGGCGGACCGGGCTCCGCCCGCCGCGAACAGGCACATCAGGCCGACCGCAAACGCGCCGTGGCCCGCACCGAACGCGCGGTGCGGGCCACTTCTTCTGGCCATCTGCGAGGCCGCTGCGTGGCGGCCCCTGGTCAGGCTGACCGTTCCTGGCCGGTTCTCTCTAGCTGGCACGAGGCACTGGCGACGGCGTCAGCCGGGGCCGCTGGCGCCGGATCTCAGGCTGCTCGCGGGGCGGCCATCGCCGCATCCCTGTCCCTGTCCCTGTCCCTGGTCATCTCCTTGGCCTGGCGGCGGACGCCGAAAGCCAGGGCGGCGAGCACGCAGCCATAGAAGAGCAGCCACGCGCCGACGATCAAGACCAGCAGCGTCAGGGAGAGGCCCGGCCAGATCACCAGGACCAGGCCGGCCCCGAGGCTGAAGACGCCGAGCAGGGCGCGCATCCCGCGGCCAGGGAAGTCGGTCGAGACCGAGGCACCCAGGTCGACGATGCCATGCACGATGAAGTAGACGCCTGCCACGAATGCGATCAGGTAGACGCTAAGCGCGTGGTGCCGCAGGCAGTAGATGCCCGCGACTATCGCCAGCAGGCCGATCACGATATAGCCGGCGCGCGTCCCGCCGGCCCGGTCACGGTTGGTGAAGCCCTCCCAGAGCTTGGCGATCCCCGTGACAACCAGAGCCGCCCCGATCAGGATCGACGCCACGAACAGCGTGACGTGCGGCCATACCACCAGCATGATCCCTACCGCGATCAAGCCGAGGGCGCCGAGCAACAGCAGCCCCCAGGACACCTTGGAAGCCTTCGCAACCAGGGCCCCGCCTGGCAATCCTCTATCTTCCTCGCCGTACTGCTGCCTGCCGTAGTCCTCTCGCCTGTAATCCTGCCGCTCCGGCGGTGCCTGGCCAGCTTGCTGCGGAACCGTGGTGCCGGTCGACGTCGTCTGCCGGGTGGCCGTGGCCGTGCTCCCGGTGCTGGCACCCGATGTGCCCGTCGAGCTCGAGCTCTGCTTGGAAGTCCCGCGGTGGAACAGCCCGTGGCGGGTCTGCCGCTGGCCGCTTGGCGTCGGCTGGCTCGCTCCGCTGTCCTGTCCTGGCGAGCCCGCCGGGTTATTGCGCGGATCGGTCATTAGTGAGACCTCCTCACGACTAGGTGCCTGGCACCGCTGGCCGGATTCCCGGACGGTGCCGCCCGCAGGCAACACCCGAGGTCCCCCGAGTGCACCTCTTGACCCATCGTGCGGTCGCCGAGTTCCCGTGATCATCACCCGTGGCGGGTGAACGCGGGAATGGCTGCCTTAGACTTGGCCCCCAGTAGTCGTGAGCGACACGTCATGCTGGCCCAGGGTTATCAGGTCCGCAAGGCCCAGACGCAGGCCCACGCCAATGACCATTTCCAGGAGCGACTCCCAGGTGAAGACCGACGTCGAAGAGCTGAGCCCGACGAGGGTGAAGCTGACCATCGAAGTTCCGTTCGAGGAGCTCAAGCCAAGCCTTGACAAGGCCTACCGGGAGGTCGCGCGCCAGGTTCGGGTACCGGGCTTCCGGCCAGGCAAGGTGCCGCCGCGGATAATCGATCAGCGCATCGGCCGCGGGGTAGTTCTGGAGCAGGCGGTCAACGACGCGGTGCCCGGGCTTTACACCAAGGCCGTGGCCGAAAACGAAGTGGTACCGCTCAGCCAACCCGAGCTGGAGATCACCAAGCTCGACGACGGCAAAGAGCTGCAGTTCACGGCCGAGGTCGATGTCCGGCCCCAGTTCGAGCTGCCCGCCCTGGAGTCGGTCTCGGTCACCGTGGAGAACGCCGAGGTGTCGCCGGACCAGGTCGAGGAGTACCTGACCGGGCTGCGGGAGCGCTTCGCCTCACTGAAGACCGTTGATCGTGCTGCCGAGAACGGCGACTATGTCACGATCGACCTGGCTGCCTCGGTGGACGCCAAGCCGGTCGAGGACGCGCAGGCCACCGGTGTCTCCTACGAGGTCGGCAGCGAGTCCATGCTGGACGGGCTGGATGAGGCCCTGGTCGGGATGTCCGCGGGTGAGTCGAAGACCTTCACCGCCGAGCTAGCGGGTGGCGAGCACGCCGGCGAGGAGGCCCAGGTGCTGGTGACCGTGAACACCGTGAAGGTCAAGGAGCTGCCCGGGCTGGACGACGACTTTGCCCAGGCCGCGAGCGAGTACGACACCGTTGGCGAGCTGCGGGCCGCCACCCGCAGGCAGCTCGAGGCCGTGCGCAAGGTCGGCCAGGGCGGCCAGGCCAGGGAGCGGGCGCTCGACGCGCTGCTTGAGCGGGTTGACATGCCGCTGCCCGAGCGCATCGTCGAGCAGGAGATCGAGCACCGCAGAGACAGCCTGAAGAGCCAGCTAGATCGGGCCGGCCTCACCATGAAGAACTACCTCGAGTCCAGCGGGCAGACCGCGGCCCAGCTCAGCGCCTCGTTCGAGGAGGACGCCCGCAGGTCGCTCAAGGCCCAGTTCATCCTGGACAAACTCGCGACCGACGAGGAGCTCAAAGTCACGCCGGAGCAGCTCAGCGCGTACGTGGCCGAGCAGGCCTACCGGATGGGCGTCGCCCCGGACCGGCTCGCCAAGCAGCTCAGCGACAACGGGCAGCTCGGCGCGGTGGCCGGTGACGTGCTGCGGGCCAACGCCCTCACGATGCTGGCCGAGAGGGCCAGTGTGGTC
>JASHUE010000390.1:0-2635 GCA_030040195.1 Streptosporangiaceae bacterium
TCCTCGGGATCATCGATAATGCTGGCGATGCGGTCGTGCAGCATCCGGAGTTCCTCGGGCAGTGCAAGATCGATCACGCCCGCCGCGAATAGCGGATGAGTGAAGACGACTCGGGCTTGTTCCACCTCGAGCATGCCCGCCCCGACACCCGCGTCGACCCAGATGCCCGGCGCAACATCGGTCGCGGCGGCTACCGCCACGACCGTAGGCCGGGCCATCAGCGCCGCCGCGATCAGCGGCAGCCGACAGGCACGCGGCAGCGTCGACAGCCGTTGCCTCACCGCCACCCGGATGTCCGCGGGCAGCGGCAGGGGGTTGCCGGGCTGGGGCCGAACCAGCCCGGCGCCGATCATCCTCGCGATCTCAAGCGCGTACAGCGGGTTGCCGGCCGAGACCTGATGGATCCGGGCTGCATCCGGCCGCGCGGCAGACAAGTCCGCGCGGCTGTTCAGCAGTTGGCGGAGCGCGCGCACCGTCAGAGGGGCCAGCCGGGTCTGGCGCACGCGGTTCTCGGGCAGAGCGCGATGAAGCTCGAGCGGGGCGGGCTGACCCAGGTCAACGCGCTGTGCGAGGAGCAACCCGACCCGCGCCAGGCGCAGACGGTGAATCGCGAACTCAAGGGCGCGCGTGCTATCCGCGTCCAGCCACTGGAGATCGTCGATAGCGACAACCGTCGTCTTCTGAGCGGCCTGCGCGGCCAGGGCACGAGCCACCGCTGTGAGGACGGTCCGCCGGTCAGTCGGCGCCGCTTGCGGCTCACGAAGGACCAGGGAGTTGAAGGCGGCCGCAAGGGGCGGCGACAGCGAGCGGACCACAGTGTCGGCAATGGGGTCAAGCAACTCGGCTAGCCCGAGGAAGGGCAGGGCCGTGTCAGCCGGCCGCACCCGCAGACTCAGCACCTCGTGCCCGCGGTGCAGTGCACGCGCTATGCCCTGCTCCCACAGAACAGTCTTCCCGATCCCTGCCTCGCCTTCGAGGACCAGCGCGGCCGGGCCGTCGTCGGCTGCTGACACCAGCCAGTCAATCGCGGCGAGTTCGGCTGCCCGCTCGAGCAGGCCAGCTGCCCCGTCGAGCGCCGAAGCCAGCCCACTGGTGTCATGCGCCGCAGGCACCGCTGCGGCTGAATCCGCCCCCACGCTCTGCAATCGTAGGTATCGGGGCGGAACACCGGAAGTACGGCCGCTACGCCGGCCGCTCGTGCCGACGTGACGGCGATGCGATCCGAATCAGGCGTGCTAGGCGAAGTTGTAGGCAGCCTCAGGGTCGGCACGCACAACGGCGTCGAGCCCCTTGGCATCCTCGCCGACGAGGATCCGCCAGGACCCTTTTCGGACTTCGTCGAGTATCGTCGCGGCTGCCTCGGCCGCGCTCACCGGCGCACTGTCCCGGAAGGCGTCGCCGGCCCGCGCCATCAGCTGGCGCAGCTCATCGAGCGATGCTCCCTCGGCCACCACGCCGAAGCGAGTCATCGAGGCACGCCTCCCCTCGACCTCCTCGTCGCTCATCTGCTCAGGTCCTGGCCCGCCGAGGATGCGGCGGGAGTTGGTGACGATGTCGGTGCCGATGTGCCCGGGCATCACGACGGCCACCCGGACATGCGGGGCGTTGATGCGCAGGTCCTCGATGAGCGCTTCGGAGAATCCCTTGACCGCGAACTTGGCCGTGCTATAGGCAGTGTGCGGTATGCCCGGGCCTAGCGATGCCCAGAAGCCATTGACACTGCTGGTGTTGACCAGGACGCCCTCGCTGCTGGCGATGAGCAGTGGCAGGAACGCACGGGCGCAGTAGTAGACGCCCCAGAAGTCGATGGCGAATGTTCGCTCCCACTCCTGCCTGCTGTCGCGGATGAAGCTTCCGGCCCCCCCGATACCCGCGTTGCTGAAGACAAGGTTGAGGTGGCCTGTCGCGTGCTGCTCGAGAACCTCGTCGCGGAATCGCAGGACCTGCGCCTCGTCCGCGACATCGCACAGATGACTGGTGACCCGGATGCCCGGCGGTGCCCCGGCCTGTGCCAGCGACACGGTCTCCGAAATGGCGTCGGCGTTCAGGTCGCAGGTCGCGACCGAGCAGCCCTGTGCTGCCAGCTGACGGACCAGCTCGCGGCCCATGCCTGAGCCACCCCCAGTCACCACGGCGAGCTTTCCGGCGAACGACTCCACAGCCCTGCTCCCTCCCACCACCCGTGGTGGCCGGCCCGGGCGCGGCCACGTCCTCGCCCTAACCAGGCTGGGCGGCTGGGTCAGGGATTTCAACTGGGATTCTGGCAGGTCCCCGGGGCCTTTGCCCGGACTAGGCCTCATTCAGCGCGCCCGGATCATGACCGAGTTCGGCTGCATGAAAACCCGCATCGCCTACGACGAGCACATCGCGCCGAAGGGGCTAGCGCGCGCCCATGCCGCGGACGGAGTCGGCTTCGATCGTGAGGATCATCCTTGTCTCAGGGCGTCCGCTGAAGTTCGGATACGGCCGGCCGAGGTACTTGCCGGAGATCTCGTCGATGTTCTGCGCGCCGCCTTCGGTCGTGGCGGCGACGACGCGGCCGCGCACCGCGAAGTAGCGCCTGGTGTGGTCGGCGTCCACGACGTTGACCGCGACGCGCGGCTCACGGGCGACGTTGCGTGCCTTTTGCGACCAG
>JASHUE010000391.1:0-6682 GCA_030040195.1 Streptosporangiaceae bacterium
CTCGAGCAGCATGCCGAACTGGGTCCCCCAGTCGCCGATGTGATTGGCCCGGATCACGCGGTGCCCAAGAAACTCCAGGACGCGCACGAGCGCGTCGCCCACGACTGTCGTCCGCAGGTGCCCGACGTGCATCTCCTTGGCGACGTTCGGTGCAGAGTAGTCCACCACGACGCATTGCGCGGGTCCCGCGACCGGCACGCCAAGGCGCGGGTCAGCGAGCTGATCGTCGGCCTGCCCGGCGAGCCAGCTATCCCGTAGCGTGATGTTGATGAACCCCGGCCCGCTGACCTCCGCCGTCTGCACGGCGCTCGCACCCGCGAGGCCGCCGACGATGAGCTCGGCTACTTCGCGCCGGGGCCTGCCGAGCCGCTTGGCCAGGGACAGGGCCACGTTGCTCTGGTAGTCGGCGAACCCGGAGGGCCGGATCAGCGGGTCGGCCATGGCGAACTCGCTGCCGAGCTGATCCGCCAGCGCGCGCTGCACGAGCAGTCCGAGAGCAGCTTCCGGGTCGGTCATCTACCTAGCCTATCGGCCGGGCCTCGGCCCGCAGCCGATGCGGACGGCCTACTGGCGGCGGAGGAAGTGCCGCGCGGGGCCTAGTCGTTCCCTGATGCGCTCGGAAATCTGGCCGCTCGCCAGCTCAGCCGCGAGGCGGCAAGCGGCCGCGGCTCCCTTCGCCCGGACGGAGCCGTGGGCAATGACGACGGTGGCCTCCAGGCCGAGCAGCGCGGCCCCGCCGTAGCTCTCCGAATCCAGCCGGGCCGCGAGCTCGCGCAGTCCGCGGCGCTGGAACAACATCCCGACCCGGGCCGCAAGGGTTCCGCCCAAGGCGTCCCGCAGCTGGTCAGCCGCGAAGCTCGCCGTGCCCTCGAGCGTCTTGAGCGCGACGTTCCCGGTGAATCCGTCAGTGACGACGACGTCGACCCGCCCGGACAGCAGATCGCCGCCTTCGACGTTGCCGGTGAAGCTGATCGGCAGGCCGCCATGAGGCGGGTCTGCGTCCAGCAGCTCGTGTGCGCGCCTGGTCAGCTTGTTGCCCTTGCCCGGCTCGGAGCCAATGGTCAGCAGCCCGACGCGTGGCTCGCCGATCCCGAAGGCCGTCTGGGCGTAGGCGACACCCAGCTGCGCGAACTGCACGAGCATCTCCGGCTTGGGATCGGCGATCGCGCCGGCGTCGATGAGGATGGACGGGGTCGGCCGGGTGGGGAGCGCGACGGCCAGCGCCGGCCGGATGACACCCGGCAGCGGCCGCAGCCGCATCTGCGCGGTCGCAACGATCGCGCCGGTCGACCCGGCCGACATCACGGCTCCCGCCTGACCCCGCCGGACGAGCTGGCAGGCCACGGCGATGCTGGATCGCGGCCTGCGCCAGCTGGCCAGTGCCCCCTCATCCATTGCCAGCGAGTCCTCAGCGGGCACGACATGCACGTTCGCGGGCTGGCCGTGCCGCGCCAGCAGCGGACGCAGCAGACCTGGCCGGCCAGTCAGGACGATGTGCGTGCCCAGCTCGCGCGCCGCCGCGACCGCTCCGTCGACGATGTCGGCGGGCGCATGATCACCGCCCATAGCATCGACCGCGATCAGCTTGTGCTGGTCGGGAACGCGCACCGGGACTGCGTGCGCGAGGTCGGCGGCCGCATGCGCTGCCTCGCCCGGCCGCTCCTGGCTCTGGTCCGGGCCGGCCCCTGGCGAAGTCCCCGGCATGTCGCCAAGCCTCTCACTGCGGGTGTCAGGTGCGCTGAACTGGTGCCCGTTATACACGACTTCGCCCGACCTGGGCGACTTCGGTAATGCCGTACATAGCAATACTCAGTGCCGTACTGTAGGTGTTAAGCGGGTTTGGGGCCCGGCACTGGGGTACTTCGGGGCATTGCGAGCACAGGCAACCCAGGGTCATCCCTGAGCGTTTCCTAATCGTGACCTCTCAAGCTGGTCTGAGCGTAACGCCAGGGCGATCTGGCGCGTCTCAGCGACAAGTTGGGAATAACTAGTACGCAGGACGCCTGCAAGGCGGCATAACGGGGAGATCGTGCGCGCGCCAAGCGCTCAAGGGGGCGGAGGGAGCTGCATGACTGAACATGAAGTGGTGCCGGTTATCCCCGCGCAGGGTCGCGGGTTCCGCGCCTATTCGGCCAAGCATCTCGATCAGCTCGTCGCGAGGGCCGGGCTGAGCGAGAGCGAGCGGCTAGCCGTTCGCGCAGTCGCGACGGTGCTGCCGTTCCGCACCAACGACTACGTGGTTGAGCGGCTGATTGACTGGGCGGCTGCGCCCGACGATCCGATCTACCGGCTGGTGTTTCCGCAGGCGGACATGCTGCCTGCGGAGGATATTAGGCCTATAGCGGACATGCTCGCTGCGGGCGCGCCGGACCGGGAGATCCAGGCGGCCGCCAGGGGTGTGCGGATGCGGCTGAACCCGCATCCGGCGGGCCAGCTCGCGCTGAATATCCCGGAGATGGCCGACGAACCACTTCCTGGCGTGCAGCACAAGTACCCGGAGACGGTGCTTGTTTTCCCGAAGCAGGGTCAGACCTGCCACGCCTACTGCACATACTGCTTCCGATGGGCGCAATTCGTCGGTGAGCCCGACCTGAAGATGGCAACCGACGACATGGCCAGGGTGGCCGCGTACCTGCAGTCCCACCACGAGGTGACCAGCGTGCTGATCACCGGCGGCGATCCCATGATCATGGGAGCGGGCGTGCTGCGGCACTACATCGAGCCGCTGCTTGACCCGCGGCTTGAGCACATCGAGTCGATCAGGATCGGGACGAAGTCCCTGTCCTACTGGCCGCAACGATTCGTGACAGACCCCGACGCCGATGAGACTCTCCAGCTCTTCGAGCAGGTTCAGGCGGCCGGTAAGACGCTCGCCTTGATGGCCCACTTCTCGCATTCGCGCGAGCTGGAGCCGCCGCAGGTCGCCGCCGCGGTCGAGCGCATCCGCGCGACCGGTGCGGTGATCCGGACCCAGGCGCCACTGATCAGGACCATCAACGACGATGCCCAGACGTGGCGCGCGATGTGGCGGGCGCACCTGCGGATGGGGATGGTGCCCTACTACATGTTCGTCGAGCGCGACACGGGCCCGCAGGGCTACTTTGCGGTGCCGCTGGCCCGCGCAGTCGAGATCTACAGGGACGCTTACAGCAGCGTCTCGGGCCTGTGCCGGACCGTTCGCGGCCCGTCGATGTCGGCCACCCCCGGCAAGGTGTGCATAGACGGCGTAGCCGAGATAGCCGGGCAGAAGGTCTTCGCGCTGCACATGATCCAGGCGCGAGACCCCTCGCTCGTCGGCCGTCCGTTCTTCGCGGAGTTCGACCCGAGCGCCGTCTGGCTCACTGAGCTGCGCCCTGCGTTCGCTGACCGATTCCCGTTCGAGCCCGATCCAGTCGACGCTGCCGGGATCTGGCAGGAGGAGTTGCTGCCGGCCGGCTGAGCCACCCCGGCAGCACGGGGTCAGCCGGCCGCCGCCGCGGCGGACTCGTGGCTGGCAGCATCGGCTCGGGCGCCGTCCTGTGTCCTGCTTCGCTTGATGAGCACGCACAGGGCCGCCGCGGCGAACAGGAAAACGATCGGGACGCTCATGGTCGGCCGCATGCCCTGGACAAAGCCGTGAGCGAAGATCTGAGCCTCGAGCGTGCTGCCATGCCGGGCAGGACCGCCTGCCAGCCCGCTCTTGGCAGCGGCCTGGAACTTGGCGAGGATCGCGTGCTGAGCTGCCGCAGGCAGGTTCCCGGCGCGCCGGTGAATCTGGCTCGTGAAACCGGCGATCAGCCGGTTTTGCAGCAGCGCGCCCACGCCCGCGGTGCCGATGACCGTGCCGACCTGGCGGGTGGTGTTGAAGACTCCGGACGCCGCTCCGGCCATCATCGGGCTGATGTTGCGCATCGCGACCGTGGTAAGCGGCGCGAACGTGCAGCCGATGCCAATGCCGGCGACGACCTGCGGGGCCACAAAGTCATACCAGGCTGAGTTGGTCTGGGCGATGAGAACTATTGCGCCCATCCCGGCGGCGAACAGCGTCAGCCCTGTCATCAGGATGAACTTGCCGCCGATGCGGTCGGTCATGCGCCCGGCGACCGGCGCGACGAACATTGCGATGAGCGACGCAGGCGCCAGAGTTAGCCCCGCCTTGAGCGCGGAGAAGCCGAGCACGTCCTGAAGGTAGATGCTCAGCGGCAGGAAAAGACCCAGCATGCCGATGGCGATGAAACACGCCACGAGGTTCATCAGCGCGTAGTTGCGGTCGCGGAACAGGGAGAACGGGACGAGTGGTTCGCCTTGCTGGCGACGCGCCTGGACCCAGATGAACGCCCCGAGCAAGATGCCCCCCACCGCGAACAGCAGGGGTATCGAGATGACTCCGGTAATCGTGCCCCAGTCGTACTGCTGACCCTCGACCAGGGCATAGCAGATGGCCAGCAGCGCGCCGCTAGCCAGCACGGTCCCGGTGATGTCGAAGCTGTGCTTGCGACCGGTTCGCAGGTCGGGGATCAGCACCTGGGTGAGGATCAGCACGATCACGCCGACCGGCAGGTTGATGAAGAAGATGTACCGCCAGTCGAATGCGGTCACAAGCAAGCCGCCGAGCGTCGGGCCGGCGACCGTGGCCACGCCGGCCACGGCGCCCCAGACACCGAACGCGGCGCCCCGGCGTTCTGGCGGGAACACCATCGTCAGGATGGCCAGCGTCTGCGGCATCAGCGCGGCGGCACCGAGTCCCTGGACGGCACGGAAGGCGATCAGCCAGCCGGGCGACGGAGCAAGACCGCACGCGACCGAGGCCGCGGTGAACAGCGCGACGCCGGCGAAGAACATGGTCCGCTGGCCGAGCAGGTCGCCGAGCCTGCCCGCCGTGATCAGGAGTACCGCGAGGACCAACGCGTAGGCGTTGATCACCCAGAGCACGTCGTCGAGTGAAGCGTGGAGCTTGTCGATCATGTTGGGAATCGCGATGTTGACGATCGTCAGGTCAAGCAGGGTCATGAAGAAACCGAGCGAAACGACGATCAGGACCGCCCACGGATTGCCGCGCTGCTGTCTCACGTACCTGTGCACCTTCCGTGCCCGGGCTGAAACGCAGCCCCTTCCGGATCCCACCCCTGCCTGGCCCACGTGGCCGGTGACGAGCGGTAATAGCCGCTTCGCGTCACCTGCCGCAACGCTACGGCACGCCTCCGACATTCCGGCGTGCCGCAGCGAGGGCTGGGCCGAGTTTCAGCTAGCCGCACTGCCGACGAGCAACTCGCCGTCTCGTGCGGGCACTGCGTCGGGCGTCCCGCTGACCGCCCCGGCGGACTCGTCGGCCCTGGCCGCCTGCGCCGCGCCGCGGCGCGGCAGGGCGAAAATGGCAGCCACGGCCGACACCAGCGCGACCGCCGCGGCGACGCGCAGGCCCAGGCTCATCGCGTGCACGAAGGCGGCATGAGCCGCGTCGGTCAGCTCGGTTCCGGCGATTCCCCCGATTCGGCTGCCCGCCTGGTCCGCCGCGGCGATCGAACCGGCAGCCACCTGCCTAACCGCACCAGGGACGTGGGCGGCCTGGAGCACCGAGCCGAGCTTGGATGAGTAGGCGCCGGCCGAGACGCTGCCGATGACGGCGATGCCGAGCGCGCCCCCGACCTCGCGGACGGTGTCGTTGATCGCGCTGCCGGCGCCGGCCTGATGGCTCGGAACAGTGGCCATGATCGTGTTGCTGGCCGGAGCCATCACCAGGCCCATGCCGGCACCCATGATCGCGACCGCCGCGGCCAGCGGGGTGTAGCTGGAGTGCACGCTGGCGGTCGACAGGTCGACCAGCCCGAGGCCCATGAGGACCATCCCGGCCGGGATGATCAGCCGGGTACCCAGCCACTTAGCCAGCAGCGGTGACACGGGCGACACGGCGCCCATCGCCACGGCGAAGGGGAGGGCCCGCACCCCGGCGGACAGCGGACTGTAGCCGTGTACGAGCTGCAGGTACTGAGTCAGCACGAACAGGCTGCCGAACAGCGCGAAGAAGATGACGGTGACGGCTGCCGCCGACGCGGAGAACGCGCGCCGGGCAAAGATGCGCAGGTCGATCAGCGGGTCGGCGGCCCGCAGCTCCCACCAGACGAAACCGCCGAGTGCGGCGAGGCCGGCGCCGAGTTCTGCCAGCGTCAGGGTCGCGGTCCAGCCGCGCGTAGGCGCCTCGATGATCGCGTCGACCACAGCGACCAGGGAGACTGCGACGAGGAGCGTGCCGATCCGGTCCAGCCGGTGACCACCGGGCTCAGCGGTCTCTGGCACGATCGCCAGCACCCCGGCGATCGCCGCCGCCACCAGCGGCACGTTGATCAGGAAAACGCTGCCCCACCAGAAGTGGGTCAGCAGCAGGCCGCCAAGGGTCGGACCGATGATAATCCCGACGCCGGCCACGGCCGACCAGGCTGCGATCGCCTGCGGCCGCTCCCGCGGCGGGAACACGGCGTTCAGGATGGACAGTGTGGCCGGCATGACGAACGTAGCGCCGAGGCCCATCAGCACCCGAGCCGCGATGAGTGGCCCAGTTCCCGGCGAGAAGGCTGCGGCCGTGCTTCCGAGCGCGAACACGGCCAGCCCGGCGACCAGCGACATCCGGCGGCCGTAGCGGTCGCCGAGGGCGCCTGCGGGGACGAGCAGGGCGGCGAAGCACAGGGTGTAGGCGTCGGTAATCCAC
>JASHUE010000392.1:0-8995 GCA_030040195.1 Streptosporangiaceae bacterium
CGGGCCTGATTCCGGCTTCGACCTCTCCCGCAAGCGCTCCCTCGTGACGCATCTTGAGCGCGAACGAGACGACCTCCGGCTTGGTGGGCCGCACGGGGAAGACCGGCTTGGCGTTCAGTCCGGCAAGCGTGACACCCTGCGGCACGGCGACCATCGCCGGGCCCGGGCTGGTCGTGCTTTGGGCTAGCGCCACCGCCGACAGCAGCAACAGCGAGCCGGCTGTCCCGACAGCAAGGACGGCCCCTGCGGCCGCTCGCCGCCTGGGCCTTGGTGCTGAGTTCAAGTGCGATTCCTCCGGTTCGTCGGCTGACGCCCAATGCCCGGGAACTCCCGCCGCCCGTAACCGCGGGCGGCCCCTAACCTCGGCACCGTAGTGACTAAACCGGACTGCAACCCATAAGTGTCAGCCAGCGCTACTAAAACGTTATAAGGGCTTTGTTGATCATGACTGGCACGCTTTCCGCGACGCTGTCGCCGTAGTTCTCGCGCCGTGCTCAGGGCGCCACGCAGGGCCACGATGCCTCGGGCAGCTGCCCTCTAGCGCCACCACGGAGTTCGTCTCAGCACGGCCAGCCGACGGGCGGGCTCGACCAGAGCGGCGGAGTGTGATGCGAGATGGATCAGGTGATCGCGGACCCACAAGGCTTGCGGATGGAAATAGGCGGGACCGGCCGTGGCCGACCCGGCCACGCGTTGGCAGGCCAAGGCGGGCACCGGGACATCCGCCGGCGATCCGCCACCGCGGGCAGGCTTGTCCACCTGGCCGGCGATCTGGGTATAGAAGCCCGCCAGCGTCACCGCGTCACCTGCCAGCGTGTCTCGAACCTCACCGCCCATCGACTGCCTGGTGGCATGGCCGCGCGTCGCCTCCAGTCCGGGCAGGCTGGCGAGCGAGTACGCGGTGAGCCGGAGCCGCAGCGACGCCATCGTCAGCGCCAACAGGTCTTGCTTGTCGAGCCGTTTAGAGCCCTGCTCGGTGAGGAATCCCCGCACCGCGTCGTCCAGTCGCATTCCGGCGGCGATCGCCGCAGCGGCCTGGCCGGGGTCGCGCAAGGGCAGGCCAAGGACGAACCTGGTCGCCTCGACCAAGTAGGCAGCACCGGCCCGCAGCGCATCGGCGAGGTTGTCACCGACGACGGCTGAGGCGCCGCGGGGCCAGAAGAGCGCGCCCACGACGACGCTGACCGCGCAGCCGATGGCGACGTCCTCGACCCTGAGCAGGCCTACCTTCCAGCCGGCCGGAACGAGGATGTTGAAGAGAACGACGACGGTTATCGTGAAGGCCGCCTGCCCGATCGTGAATGGCATGGTCCCTGGCGAGTAGGCGGCGACCAGCACCGCGATCGGCAGCGCTATCCAGAGCGCCAGCGGGCTGGTCCCGATCCCGACGAGCAGCGCCGCGCCGACGATGAACCCGAGCACGGTTCCGGTGAGCGCCCGAAGCGCCGTGGACCCGGTGGCACCCGCGCTGGTGCGCAGTACCGAAAGCGTGCCGAGCACCACCCAGAACGCATGCTGGACGCCGGTTATCCTCGCCACGGCCACGGCCACGGCCAGCGCGGCCGCGCCGCGGGCACTATTGCGGAACCAGACCGAGCGCATGCTCGCGTCCGCCTGGACGGTCCGGCCCAGCCCGAGCGGCAACGGACGAAGAGGGCCCCGGAACCCGGCCGCATTGGGATCGGCCGCGGGGGGCTCCTCCGGCTGGCCGAGTTGGGCGGCGAGCCAGCGCTGCCGCTGGGCATCGGCGGCGTCCGGGTCGAGCCGCCGGACGGCTATCAGCGCATCGGCCGCCGCCGCCGATGCGCATACCCCGATGGCCTGGGCGTGGAAGGCATAGTCGGCCATCTTGCCCACGACCAGCGGGCTGCCCGCCAGGCCGCGCAGGTGCGCGGCGCTTTCCTGCCTGGCCTTCCAGATCCGCTCCATGCTCGGCGACTCGTCGCCGCCGGTGAGCAGGCCGGCGACCGCGCGCAGGGCTGCCGCCGATTCGGCCAGCAACTCCTTGTCCTCCGGCGCGCAGTTGCTCAGGTTCACCTGGCCGTGCAGCGCGTCGACTACCAGCGACGTGCACCACTCGAGCACGGCGACGAGGCTGGCCAGGGCCTGGTCGGCCGTGGCCAGGCCGATCGGCCGGTATGGAGTCGCGTTGAACACGTTGACCAGGTCGGACTTGGCGGCCACCGTGGCTTCGACGTCCGTGGCCGTGGCGGTACCGTCGAGGGCAGCCTGCAGATGGTTGCCGAGCGCGTCGGCCAGGCCCGCCGCCGACTCGCGCAGCCGATCTCCCGCCGGCCGGGGTGACAGGGCAACAACGGCGGCCGTGCTGACCGCTGAGGCTAGCCACCAGCCCGCGAGGCGGGACGGAATGTCGCTGGCCCCGCCACCCGACGCGATCGGGAGGATGAAGGCGAGCAGCGTCGCGGTCACGCCCGCGGCCGCGTTCGGGCCGGCCGCGCCGCCCGCGAAATAGATCGCGAACGCCACCGGAAGGGTGACGAGGGCGGCTTCCCAGGCCGAACCGCTGCCCAGGGTGCCGAGGATCAGCGCCACGCTGCCAGCCACGGCCAGCCCGGAGTGCGCGACGAGCTTGTCCAGCCGCGACCCGCCGAATGTGGTCAGCACCAGGGTGCCGAAGCTGCCGAATACGGCGAAAATCGCCATCTGCGGATCGTGAAGACCTTTGAAAGTCAGCGCCAGCAGGCTAGGAACGACCAGTGTCGCCCGCACCGCGCGCAAAGCCGCGGGCACCGACCACTGCGGCTTCCAGGGCGAGGCTCCGGCGCCGGGCGCCGATCGGCGGTACGCCGGATGCAGCATCCCGCGCAGGCCCGTGGGCTGCCTGACCAGAGTCTGCTGTGTCATCGTGATTACAGTCTCACGGGCACACGCCCACTGCCATCCGGGGCGCGAGAGCCGCAGCCGTCCCGCGGCAGGCGGCCCGAGGCGGGCCCGCGTCACGACCCACGGCAGGGCCGGCCCGTCTAGCGCAGCAGCAGGCGGGCGGCGACCTCCAGGTGATTGGCCACATCGTTAGCCGAGGCGCGCCGGGTCACCCAGGCGACCAGGTTTGACATCCAGACATCTCCGACCACGCGAGCGATCGCTTGTTCGTCGGCGGTCGGCTCGCCATCGTGCATCGCCTTGGTGAGCATTTCCTCCATGATCCGCGCAACCGTGTTGACCTCGCTGGCGGCGCTCGGATCGGCGAACATGAACGCTCGCGTCATCGCCTCAATCAGCAGCGGCTCGCGCTGCATGGACCTGGTGATCTTGCCCAAGACGTAGAGCATCCGCTCGTACTCGGTGTCGCCGGGTATCGGGGAGCGGTCGAGTTTCTCCTGCGCCCGCTCGAACTCCCGAGCCAGTGCCGAGACCAGCAGGTGGATCTTCGATGGAAAATACCGGTAGAGCGTGCCAAGGGCGACATCGGCGCGTTCTGCGACGGCGCGCATCTGGACCGCCTCATAACCGCCCCTGGAGGCAAGCGCGAGCGTCGCGTCCAGGATGCGCTTACGCCGGTCGCGCTGAGCCGCCGAGCCGAGGTCGGCCTCGGCCGGAGCAGGCTCGGCTGACTCGGTAGTACGCGTTCGCGGCGTTGCCATGGCGGCCCTTCATCATCGCCCAGGACGTCCCCCCACGACCAGCGCACGGCGCCTGCCGCCTGATCCGGCGAGCATTGCCGGCCCGGTCGGGTTCCTGCCCGGCCAGCCTAGCAACGCGACGGCCCTTGCCCTGGCCAGGACAGCCTGGCTCACTACAGGTATAACGTGTTCTAATTTTCAGTGCCAGTCGGGGAGGAGGACAAGTTGCCGATCGCGATCACCGACGAGCAGCTTGCACTCCAGCAGTCGATTCGCGAATGGGCGAAGCGGGCGGTCCCGATCGACGCTGTGCGCGGCCTGGAGCCGACCGCCGCGGGCGATCCGACCGATCCGGGCTGGCTTCCGATGGCGGGCAAACCGGTCAGCGATGGCACCTCCGCCGTGCACGGCACGGGCCCGGCCGCCCGGCGCTGGTCCAGCCTGACTGAGCTGGGCGTCTTCGCTGCCGGGCTTCCAGCCGCCGAGGGTGGGGCAGGCGGGAGCACCGCCGACCTGGCCGCAGCGCTGGCCCAGCTGACGGACTCGCTCGTCCCCGGTCCCGTGCTGCCGACCCTGCTGGCCCGCCTCGCCCTCGCCGCCGGTCCCGACCAGCCAGCCCGTGCACACCACCTGCCACGGATCTCGGACGGCCGGATCTCCGTCGCGACCGCCCTGACGCGCGGATCGGTCGCTGCCACGCGGCAGCCGGACGGATCCCTGCGGCTGCGCGGAAGCTGCGGTCCGGTGCTCGGCGGCGGCAGCACGACACATCTGCTCATCGGCGCGACGGTCGCCGACTCGCCCGCCGCAGCAGCCACGGGGGCCCAGGGCGCACAGCCGTGGCTCATCCTCCCGGCCGGGCTTCCCGGCATCACGCTGACCGAGCGGGCGCCAGCCGACTTCTCCCGGTCGCTCGCCGACGTCAGCTTCGACGGCGTCGCGGCGGGAACGGGCGAGATCGTGGTCGGCGTGGCCACGGACAAGGTACGCGACCTGGCCGCCGTGCTGTTCTCCGTCGAGGCGGCGGCGGTGGCGAACTGGTGCGCGCGGACAGCCGCCGACTACGCCGCGATCCGGCACCAGTTCGGCCGGGCGATCGGATCGTTCCAGGCCGTCAAGCACCTGTGCGCGCGCATGTTGTGCCGTGCCGAGACTGCCTCGGCTTTGGCCTGGGACGCGGCTCGCGCCGTCGATGACGCGCCGGCCGAGTTGCCCCTGGCGGCGGCCGCCGCGGCCGCTACTGGACTTGACGCAGCGGTCGACAACGCCAAGGACTGCATCCAGGTGCTCGGCGGAATCGGCTTCACCTGGGAGCACGACGCGCACCTGTACCTGCGACGCGCCCTCGCGCTGCGCCAACTGCTCGGCGGCGCGGCCTGGCGCGACCGCACCGCCGCCCTCGCGACCGCCGGCGTGCGCCGGCATCTCGACCTCGGCGACCAGCCCGCAGCCGGGAACGCGGAACTAACTGCGATCCGGACCAAGGTACGCACGCTGGCCGCGGGCTGGGCCAGCCTGCGGGGCGATCAGCAGCGCGCAGCGATGGCGGACTCGGGCTACGCGGCACCGGAGTGGCCGGCGCCGCACGGCCTCGCAGCTTCGCCCGCCGAGCGCCTGGTCATCGATGCCGAGCTCGCCGCCGCAGGACTGGCCAGACCGGACATTGGCATCGGCGGCTGGGCAGTGCCGGCGATCCTGCGCCATGGCACTGCCGCGCAGCGCGACCGCTTCGCCGGGCCGACGCTGCGCGGCGAGATCTGCTGGTGCCAGTTGTTCAGCGAGCCAGAGGCTGGCTCTGACCTGGCCTCGCTGCGCACCCGGGCCGAGCGGGCGCAGAGCGATGAGGGCTGGTTGATCACCGGCCAGAAAGTATGGACCTCACTGGCGAGCAACGCGGACTGGGCCATCTGCCTGGCCAGGACCGACCCCGCCGCAGATAAGCACAAGGGCCTCACCTTCTTCCTGGTTGACATGAGCACTCCCGGCATCGACATCAGGCCGCTACGGGAGATGACCGGCCGCCAGATGTTCAACCAGGTGTTCCTCGACCAGGTGTACGTAGCCGACGACTGTGTCGTCGGCGGCCTGGGCGACGGATGGGTGGTCGCGCGGACCACGCTCGCCTCGGAGCGGGTCGCCATGGGCGCCGGCTCATCCGTCGGCGCAGCCGCCGAGGGCCTGATCGACCTGGCCGACCGCGCCGGGGCCGGCGCCGACCCGGTGTTCCGCCAGCGGCTCGGCGCCCTGACGGCCGAGGGCATGGCGGTCTCCCTGCTTGACCTGCAGGCGGTCATGGCTCAGCTCGGCGGAGCCGACCCCGGCCCGCTGGCCGCGGTTCGCAAGCTCGTCGGCGTCGCGCACCGGCAGGCAGTAGCCGAGGCTGCGCTTGAACTATCAGGTCCGGCGGGCGCGGCCGTCGACGCGGACACCGCCGCGCTGGTGCACGAGTTCCTGCTCTCCCGCTGCCTTTCCATCGCGGGCGGTACTACGCAGATACTGCTGTCAGTAGTAGCAGAGCGGCTGCTCGGCCTGCCCAGGGAGGCGGCGCGTTAAATGGACTTCACCCAAGGCGAGGCCGAGCTTGAGGTCTCCCGCCTGGCCGCGCAGGTACTCGGGGCCGCCGGGCGCGACGCGCCGACGGCGACACCCGCGGACGGAGAGCCGGGTCCTCAGCATGCACCTCCGGATCTGGACTCTGCCACCTGGAAGGAGCTGGGGCAGGCCGGCCTGCTCGCGCTCGCCCTGCCGGCCTCGCTCGGCGGCGACGGTCTCGGGGTCGGCGCGGTCGCTGCCCTGCTCACCGAGGTAGGGCGGCACGCGGCGCGTGTGCCCGCGCTGGCCACGCTGGCGCTCGGCGTGCTGCCGGTGACTCGTTGTGCCACCGAGGACGTGCAACGGCAGTTGCTCGCCGGAGTCGCGACCGCAGAGACGATTCTGACTGCGGCCATCCGGGAGCAGTCCGAGCCAATGCCGCAGACGCCAACGACGACGGCGGAACTGTCCGACGGTGCCGGCACCGTTACCGGGGTGAAGCTCGGGGTACCGTACGCTGCCGCCGCTCGGTGGATACTAGTGCCCGCCCAGCTCGCAGGGGGCGGCACGGCCGTGGTCGTCGTGGAGTCCGATGCCAAGGGCGTGTCGTGCCAGCGCACGCATACCTCGTCCGGCTTGCCGGAGTACACGCTGCGTCTGGAGCAGGCCAAGGTGACCCATGTCCTGGCCGGCGACTCGCCAGTCAGCGGCATTGGAGAGCGCGGCGCGGTCGCCGAGCTCAACCGGCTTGCCGTAGCGGGCTCATGCTGCGTCGCGGACGGGGCGCTCACCGCGGCGCTGGACCTTACGACCGGGTACATCCGCACGCGCGAGCAGTTCGGCCGGCCGCTGGCGACGTTCCAGGCGGTCGCCCAGCAGATCGCGGACGTCTACGTGACCGCGCGGATCCTCCACCTGGCCACGCTCTCCGCCTGCTGGCGGCTGGAGGCGGGCCTGGATGCCAGCAACGACATCGACGTGGCCGGCTACTGGCTGGCCGAGCACGCGCCAATCGCGCTCCGCACCTGCCACCACCTGCACGGCGGAATCGGCATGGACGTGACCTATCCGTTGCCTCGGTACAGCGCGCTCGTCACCGACCTGGTCAGCCAGGTCGGCGGCGCCAGCTACCGACTCGACCTGCTCGGCGCGCGGGAGGGCGGTTGACGATGTTCCTGGACCTGACCAAATCGCAGCGCGCACTCCAGGCAGAACTGCGCGCATACTTCGAGACGCTGATCTCGCCTCGTGAGCGCAAGCACATGCTGACCGAGCGGCACGGCACGGTCTACCGGGAAATCGTGCGCAGGATGGGGAACGACGGCTGGCTCGGAGTGGGCTGGCCGGTTGAATACGGCGGCCGCGGACTTGGCCAGGTTGAGCAGCAGATCTTCGTCAACGAGGCGGCGCGGGCAGACGTGCCGCTGCCGGCCGTCACGCTGCAGACGGTAGGGCCGACGCTGATGGCGCGCGGCAGCCAGCAGCAGAAGGAGTTCTTCCTGCCCAAGATCCTTGCTGGCGAGGTTCACTTCGCGATCGGCTACACCGAGCCCGGTGCCGGGACCGATCTCGCGTCTCTCACCACCAGGGCGGTCCGTGACGGCGACTGCTACGTCGTGAACGGGCAGAAGATCTTCACCACCGGCGGGCATGACGCGGACTACATCTGGCTCGCATGCCGGACCGACCCCGAGGCACCCAAGCACAAGGGCCTGTCGATCCTGATCGTGGACACGAACGACCCCGGCTACTCGTGGACACCCATCATCACCCACGATGGCGCGCACCACGTGAATGCGACCTATTACACGGACGTGCGCGTTCCGGTCTCGATGCGAGTCGGGGAGGAGAACGCCGGCTGGCAGCTCATCACCGCGCAACTGAACCACGAGCGCGTGATGCTCGGGCCGTCCGGCCGGATCGGCGTGCTGCATGCGCAGGTGCACGCATGGGCCGCGCACGAGCCAGGCCCGGACGGGCGGCCGCTGCTTGAGCGGCCCGACGTCCGGCGCGCGCTGGCCAGGGCGAGCGCCGCCGAGCGGGTCAACGAGCTGCTGAATTGGCAGGTCGCGGTCGCCGAGACGGTCGACGTGGCGGACGCCTCGGCGACCAAGGTCTTTGGCTCGGAGCAGGTTCAGCAACTCGGCGCCGAACTCGCGGAGGTCGTCCGGCGGCACGGCAACCTGGCCGACGAGCGTACGGCCGAGCTGGCGCGCTGGCTCGACGTCCAGACCAAGCGCAACACCGTGATGACATTCGGCGGAGGAGTCAACGAAGTGCAGCGCGAGCTGATAGCGATGGCGGGCCTTCGGCTGCCGCGAGTGCCTCGATGACCGCCGAGGACACGATCAGGGAGGCCGCGCGACGGATCGCCGCGGCCGGCGAGAGCAGCCCGCGGTACGCCAGGGACCCGGTGAACATGCCGGCCATCAGAAACTGGACCGACGCCATCGGCGACAGGAACCCGCTGTACGCCGATCCCAAGTTCGCGGCCCGCTCGCCGCATGGTCAGCCCGTCGCTCCCCCGGCGATGATCCAGGTCTGGACCATGCCGGGCCTCGAGCCGCCTCCCGTCCCTACGGGATCGAACATTTCCGATTCGGACAATTCCAATGTGGATAGCTCCGAACCGGACGATGGCGGACCGGGGCCGTTCGACCCGCTGGGCGAGATGATGACCGTCCTCGACGAGGCCAGGTTCACGTCGGTGGTGGCCACGAACTGCGACCAGACCTACCTGCGATACCTGCGGCACGGCGAGATGCTCGGGCTGCGCGCGGCGCTCGTCGACGTGACCGGCCCCAAGCAGACCGCGCTCGGCGAGGGCTGGTTCGTGACGACCAGGAACACCTGGTACTCCGGTGACGAGCCGGTGGCCA
>JASHUE010000393.1:0-8725 GCA_030040195.1 Streptosporangiaceae bacterium
GCCACCATCGCTGGCAGGAGCGTCATCCCGTATCCGGCCGCGACGAAACCAGCAGCGACCGCGAAGTCTCCGGTCCGGCTGACGACGTGAGGCTCGTACCCGGCCAGGGCACACGAGCGCTCCAGGGCGAGAGCGCAGGCGCTGCGCTCAGCCGGAGCGATCCAGCGCGCGTCACGGAATTCAGCCAGCTCGACACGCGGCCCATGGATGGCCGAGCTGGCAGGCACGGCAAGATACATGTTCTCGTCGAACAAACCGACACGCTCGATCGATGACGCGAATCGGCGAGGCGTCAGGCCGTATTCCCCGGCCAGCACGACGTCTGCCTCCTGCCGCGCCAGCGCCGGCAGTGCGGCCTCGGGCTCCATCACATCGATCCGCAACTCGATTTCAGGATGATCTTTCGCCAGGCGGGCGATGATTCCCGGGAGCAGCATCCGCCCGGCACTGGGCATGGTTATCAGGCGCAACAGACCGTGCGCGGTGGAATGCGCGCCCCTGACGTCCGCCTCGGCGGCCTCCAACCCGGCAATCACCTGCCGGGCGTGCTCGGCAAGGCGTGCTCCGGCCGATGTCAGGCGCGCGTTCCGCTGGGACCGGTCGAGTAGCTCGACCCCGAGCTGGCGTTCGAGAGCAGCAACCTGCTGAGACACCGCCGGCGGCGTAAACAACAGCGCCCGCGCCGCGGCCGAGACGCCACCGTGCTCGGAGATCGCCAGCAGAACCCGAAGTCGGCGTACATCCAACATAAAGCCACGCTATATGACCGTGCGCTGTATATGAACAATGACTTAATCAGGAGCGGACGTCTAGCCGGGCACCTCGCTGCCGGGAGGTCCAGTCGCTGCCCGCCGCAGGCCTGGCGGCGGGCAGCGCGCACTCGTATGGTTTTGCTGTTGACGGATGGATAGCGGAGGTCTGGCATGAGAGGTCGCATTCGCGGGGCACTCCAGCTGGCATCAACGCTGGGAGCGGTGACGCTCGGCTGCGGGTTACTGTCCGGATGGACGCTGTCGGCTGGCCCGGTCACGGCGGGTCACGGGGGATGGGCCGCCAGCCCAAAGGTGCTGCTGGTGGGCACCTACCACGGCAAGGCCGGCCGCTACTCCAGCATCCAGGCGGCCGTGAACGCCGCGCGGCCTGGAGACTGGATCCTGGTCGGTCCTGGCGACTACCACGAGACAGCCGACGAGACCGGGCCGTACGGCAATCCGGCAGACGGCGCGATGGGTGGCGTGTTCATCGACAAGAGCGGTATCACGCTGCGCGGCATGAACCGCAACACGGTAATCGTGGACGGCACGAAGGCCGGCGCGTCGCCGTGCAGCTCGCAGCCGTCCGAGCAGAACTACGGGCGGGTGGTCAGCGGTCACGCGGTCGGGCGCAACGGCATTGTGGTCTGGAAGGCCAGCGACGTCAGCATCGAGAACCTCACGGCCTGCAACTTCCTGGCTGGCACCGGTGATTCGGGCAACCAGATCTGGTGGAACGGCGGTGACAACTCCGGCAAGATCGGCCTGTCCGGCTACTGGGGCAGCTATCTGACCGCGACCTCGACGTTCTTTAGTACCGAGAACACTGCCGCGGAGTACGGCATCTTTGCCAGCAATTCGGCTGGCCCCGCGTGGTGGAACGAGCTGTACGCCAGCAACATGAACGACTCTGGTACCTACGTCGGCGCCTGCAGGCAGCTGTGTGACGTGGTCCTGGACCACATGTGGATGGAGAACAACGCGCTCGGCTACTCCGGCACCAACTCTGGCGGCACGGTGATCATCGAGAACTCCCAGTTCGATGAGAATCAGGACGGGCTCGACACCAATACGCAGATCATCGGCGACCCGCCCGCCCCGCAGGACGGCCGGTGCCCCAACGGCGGCATCAGCCCGATCACGCACACCACCTCCTGCTGGGTGCTGATCCACAACTACATTCACGGCAACAACAACAACATGGCTCCGGCGGCCGGCTCGGCCGCGGCGGGCCCGGTCGGCACCGGCCTGACGATATCGGGCGGCCGTTACGACACCGTCATGGACAACACCATCGTCAATAACGGCGCGTGGGGCGCGCTGTTTGTGCCCTACGCCCAATCCGGCACGCCAAGCCTGCATCAGACCTGCGCCGGCATCGGCGGCCACAAGCTGCCCGTCTTCGGATGCGTCATGGACCCGGAAGGTGACGCGCTGCTGCACAACACGTTCCGGCACAACGGGTACTTCCATAACCCGAGCAATTCCGACTTCGGCCAGATCACCCTGTTCGGCGGCGAGCCGCAGAACTGCTTCGCCCGCAACAGATACCCGGACGGCAGCGCGCCGGCCAACCTGGAGAAGACGCAGCTCCGCTGCGGCGCCAGCACGAAAGCCGGCAACACCGGCGGCCCGCTGTTCGACCAGGTGCTGTGCGACACCGGCCTGGCGGCGTGCCCGCCGGGCGCCCATTACCCGAAGGTGACCGGCAAGGTAGTGCTGAAGCCGTTGCCCGCGAACCTGCCGACGATGCCCAACCCGTGCGCGAACGTGCCCGCGAACCCCTGGTGCCCGCGCGGCAGGCACCACTGGGAACGCAGCGCCGGCACTGCGTCGGCCACAGCGGCGCCTATCCTGACCGGCATGCACGCACCCGGACGGATGCCGCCCAACGTACGGTTCCTGCCGAACACATGAACCGCTTCCTCCTCGCTTACGGACGGAACGGGGCGTCGCCCGTAGCACTGCCGCTCGCACGGCTGCTGCTTTACCTGCGACCAGGTCGCGGCCGGCCGGCGGCCCACGCGGTCGCGCTTTCGAACGCCAGCCTGTGAAAGGGGAAGAATCCCGCAATTCATCGGGCGAGTCGCCACGGTCACCGATCCGCATGGCAGCAGAATGGATGCCGCCCAAGTCACGCCTGCATCACAGGGCAGTTCCCGCCTATCAAGCTGCACGCAGGAAGGCCAGACGTCCCATGCCACAGCCATGCGCCTTAGGAAATCCCGGATCTCCCCGGTGGAAGAAAGCATCAGCAAGCTATGCCAATGGCGACTGTGTCGAAGTCGCCAGCCTGCCGGACGGCCGGGTCGGCATCCGTGACAGCAAGGACCCCGACGGCCCGGTCCTGCGATTCTCCGCCGGTGAGTGGCTTGCGTTCCTGAACGGCGCCGCCAACCACGAATTTGACCTGATCTGACGAAGTGCCCGCGGCAAGCGCAGCGAAGAGCCCTCAGGAGCAGCCCGCCTTGAGGGCTCAGTCCTGTTCGGGAGCAGCTCTGGCGCGCGGGGCCCGGGATCCGCGCAAGATCGGGCAGCGCTCGCTCTACCGCAACACACCGAGGGAGCCCCGCCAGCCGCGGGGGGGAATGGCTGACAGGGCTCTTCTCATGTGACGCAGTGTTGCCCCGGACGGGTTACCGGCCCGGCAGGGTCGCCCTGGCCAGGCTCACAAACGCGCGCCCGGCCGGGCTGCTCGGCCCGCCGGCGCGCCATGCGAACGCCAGCCGTCCGCGCAGCTCCGGCCTGATCGAGATCGGCCGCAGCCGGTCGGAGCGATACTCGGCGAACGGGCCAGGGAGGATCGCGGCGCCAAGCCCCTGCGCCGCCAGGTCGGCGAGCACCTCGGGCGCGCTGGCCTCGAACGCGATTCGCGGAGTGAATCCCGCCGCCGCGCATGCCTCGTCGAGCCTTGCTCGCAGCCCGGTGCCGCGCGGCAGGCTGATCAGCGGCCTGCCGCGGAGGAGGTCGAGCGAGATGAGGTCGTGGGCCGCAAGCTCGTGGTGATGGCTGACCGCTGCCACGATCGGCTCATCGACGATCACCTGCAGGCTGACTCCGGCCGGGTCGTCCATTCCCGCGCTAATGATCGCGGCGTCGAGCTGACCCGCGCATACGTCCTTGAGGAGCTGATCGGAGTCCGCTTCGGACAGCGTGATCTCCACCAGCGGATGACTCCGGTTGAACTCCGCCAGCATGGCGGGCAGGTCGACGCCATGGGAGGTGACCGTGCCGACGCGAACATGCCCGCGCACCAGTCCCGTCAGCTCGGCGACCGCAAGCGTCACGCCATCTACGGCGGCGAGCGCGGCGCGCGCGTACGGCAGCACGGCCGCCCCGACCTCGGTCAGGTGCACCGACCGGCCGGAGCGATCGAGCAGGTCCTGACCGAGCTCGCGCTCGAGCCGCCGAATCTGAGCGCTGACTCCCGGCTGGCTGACCAGCAACTTCTCAGCTGCCCGGGTGAAACTCTGCTCTTCGGCCACGCTTACCAGGTATTCGAGCTGCCGGAACTCCATAAGCCTCAATTATAGAGAGCAGATCAACTATTTCTTGGACTTCTGGTGTCGCGTCCGCGAAGGTGGAAGGAGACGAAGGGAGCCGGAACCATGACGACGACACGTGAGACTGCTCGCAAGCCCGAGGACGTGACCCGGCTGTTCGTGCAGCGGGCCAACGCCGGTGATGCCGACGGGCTCGCCGACCTCTATGCCGACGAGGCGGTCCTGGCCTATCCACCCGGATCGACGACCGTAGGCCGCCCGGCGATCCGCGCCGTGCTCGAGCAGATGCTCGCCCATGCGCCCAGGCCGTTCCCGGCCGAAGAGCCGCTGCCGAGCATCTGCTACGGCGACCTGGCGCTGACCTCCACCCACTCCGCCGACGGCAAGGGCGGACGCGTTCAGGTGTGCCAGCGCCAGCCCGATGGATCCTGGCTGCGGATCATCGACCGGCCAGAGACACCCGAGATCTGACCCGGCCCGAGTCGGCCGAACGGTTCGGCTAGGCACCCGCCAGATCACGAGCATGATGCTGGCTGCAAGTTGCACGACGAGCTGATTTGAATGGATCAATATCAGTCGATAACTCTCTTGGGGTCTTTTGCCACGGCGCGCCTTTCGATACCTTGCTCAGGCGACAAAAATATTGAAGAGGAGGCAGGCCCAATAGGCAGGCCTGGACAGCAGGTGACCCCGTGGATGTCGACACTCAGGAGTTCATGGCACTGCGCGGCGAGTTGAACGGATTGTCGGTCAGGGTAGCCGAATTGGCCCACCGTCAAATAGATCTTGACGTGGACCAAGCGGCAGCCTGGTACCGGCTCCGGCATCTGGACGAGGGCATTAGAGCCGGCCTCGATCTACTCGAGGCGAAGCTCGATGGGAGGATTCAGTCGCTTCCCATCAGGCCCGCGCTAAAGGTCATCGAAGGTGGCCGCCGCCCGGCCGGGCGCCACCGTCGGCCCCGGCTTGCCGTCGTACCCGGCGGCGGCCCTTGACCTGAACCACTCCGGACTTCTGGCCAGCCCGACCGGCGCCGACCTCACCGCCCGTTCAGATCTGACCGTCCGGGCCCGGATCGTAGTAGTGCGCGTACTGCCACATGCCGTCCGCGATCAGGGCCTCGTCGGTGAGCGCGCCGAACCGGCCTGGCGAGAGCGCGCTGATGTCGAGGCTGCCGGGAATGGCGCAGATCCAGCCGGCCAGGGCTTCGCCGATCCCCAGCGAGGAGGAGAAGCCAGAGCCGTTGCAGCCGCTTGCCACCCACAGGCCTGGCACGTCCGCCAGCGGCCCGGCGAGGAACCGCCCGTCCGGGCTCATCGTGAAGAGCCCGCCGCGATGTTCCGCTACGGGCGCGTCGGCCGCTAGCGGCACTGCGGTCGCTACTGGTGCGCTCAGCTTGCGCAGCGTGCCGAGGTCGAGATCAAGGTTTTCGGTACGGAATGAGGGGTGTTCGGTCCGCGGGTCGACCGCGAGCGGCGCCGGCTCGAACCCGCCAACCATCAGCCCGCCGCGGGCCGGTCGCAGGTACACCGCCGCATCGACAATCCGGACGATCGGATCCGCCGGATCGACGTCCGCTGACCTCTCGGTAATCAGCAACTGGTGGCGTACTGGCGCGACGGCCACCCGCCCGCCCGCAAGCTCTGCTACCTGGCGGGCCCACGCTCCCGCCGCGTCCACAACGACCCGCGTCGTCATCGTCCTGCGTGTGGTCTCAACACCGCTCACGCGGCCGCCTGACAGCGTGATGCCGATCGCGGCCTCGTGCTCAAGCAGCCGGACGCCGTGGAGCTCGCTGGCGGCCACGTACGCGCGCACCAGGTCGGCGGGCTCCTCGATGTAGATGTCCTCCGGGCACCACAGCGCCAGCTCGCCGCCGTCGCCGTGATAGTAGGACAGCGCGGGCGGGGCGGCCTCGCGCACGTCGACGCCCCGGGACCGGGACTGCCGCTGCTCCCGCCGGAGGTACTGCTTGTGCGCGCCGGCCCGCGCGATCAGGTAGCTGCCCGAGCTCGCCACCGCCAGCGGAGTGCCCGCCCAGTGCTCGAAGCTGCGTGCCCGCGCGATACTCCGCCTCGCCAGGACCGTGCGCAACTCATCGGCCTGCACGGACTTGAACAGGCCGGCCGCTCGCCCGGAAGCCTGCGAGCCCGCGGTATCCCGCTCGATAATCGTCACCGACCAGCCGGCCAGCGCCGCGTGCAAGGCGGTGCTGAGGCCGAGCGCGCCCGCCCCGATGACCACGACGTCCGCGTCCATGGATTCAGTGTGCCGCAGGCCGCGAGCGATGAGTCCGCCGCCGGCCGCGCGTTTCATGGTGGAGGCGACCGCGCCGCCGGAGCTCAGGGAGGAGCGCAGGATGACTAGCCAGCCCACGACCGCGTACGTTCCAGTCAACGGCGTGAACATGTATACCGAGAGCCGCGGCGACGGAGGGGTGCCGTTGATCGTGACTCATGGCGGCTACGGGCTCACCACGATGTTCGGCGATGTGCTCGACCGGCTTGCGCGGCGCCGTAGGGTCATCGCGATCGAGTTGCAGGGTCATGGGCACACGCGCGACGTCGACCGCTCGTTCCGCTATGAAACCTTTGGCGACGACATCGCCGGCCTGATCGACAAGCTCGGGCTCCGGCAAGCCGACCTGTTCGGTTTCTCGCTCGGCGCCAATGCCAGCCTGCGCTGCGCCATCCAGCATCCCGATCGCGTGCGGCGGCTGGCGCTGGTGTCGATTCCATGCCGGCGCGACGACTGGTACCCGGAAGTCATTGCCGGGTTCGACCAGATGAGCAGCGCCGGCTTCGAGCAGATGCGGCACTCACCGATGTACGCGGCCTGGTCGGCGGTCGCGCCAGATCCTGACGGCTTCCCGGCGCTGATGGACAAGACCGGAGACCTGGTGCGCCGCCCGTACGACTGGAGCGACGAGGTCCGCGCTATCACCAGCCCGACGCTGCTGGTCTACGGCGACGCCGACAGCATTCCGCCCAGGCACGCGGCGGAGTTCTACGCGCTGCTCGGCGGCGGCCTCAAGGACGCGGGCTGGGACGGGTCGCTGCCGACACCGATGCGGCTGGCGATCCTGCCCGGCCTCACCCACTACAACATCGCGACGTCGCCACATCTCGCCGCCGTGGTCGACGACTTCATCGGCTGAGTCGCGGTGCCTGCGGTGCTCGGACCGATCGGTCGCTCCTAGCGCGGCGCCAGTGCCCGCACGCCGGCGATGAACAGATCGATGCCCACCTGGTAGTGAAACTCGGGGTTATCGCTGTCGGTCAGCGGCCCTGCCGCCTCGACCACTCGGGGGAAGCGGTCGGGCGGCAGCAGTGCCAGGCGCACCCGGCTCTGCCGCATGTGCTCGACCTTTTCGTCCGCGCCCACCCCCGGCTCGTTGCCCGGCTCGCTCAGCACGAGCATGAGGCCGGTGAACAGCCCGCTGCGGGCGATCACGGCCGCATGCTCAGGGTCGAAACCACCACGCTTGAGGATCTCCAGCGTTCTCTCGGTGGCGACCAGCGCGGCCTCGCTCGCGCGTTTCTCCCCCGAGATCAGCAGCTGGGAGGCGCTCGGGTGGATGCGCAGCACGTGGACGAGCGACTCCATGATGCTGCGCAGCTGGGCTGACCAGTCGGCCCCGGCCTCGATGTGCACGTCGATCTCGGCCCAGATCCTGTCCGCCAGCCCGGTCAGCAACTCGTCCTTGCTGCGGAAGTGCCAGTAAAGGGCCATGGGCGTTACGCCGAGTTCGGTGGCCAGGCGCCGGATTGTCACGGCTTCCAGGCCCTCGGCGTCGGCCAGGGCAAGGCCTCGCTCGACGACGGCGGCCTTGCTCAGCCGCGGTCGCTGCGACTCATCTGTCTGCGCTGCATCCATAACAGTTGACAACTATACGTCGTACAAGTAAGACTGTGCTAGTCATGTACATCGTATAGGTGCAACGTACATGTCCTACGTACAAGGACAGGGTACATGCAAAGCTCGGAGGGCAGCAGGCATGCAGAGACGCTGGTGGATCTTGGTGGCGGTGAGCCTGGCCACCTTCATGACCTACCTCGACAACAACGTGACTAACGTTGCAATCCCGACAATCCAGCGAAACTTGCATCTGTCGATAGCGGGCCTGGAGTGGGTGGTCAGCAGCTATGTCCTGGTGTTCGCCAGCCTGATGCTGTTCGGCGGGCGGATGGCTGACCTGTACGGCCGCCGGCGGCTGTTCCTGCTCGGCCTGTCGGTCTTCACGCTCGCGTCATTCGCGGCCGGCCTGTCCGGGAGCGGAACCGAACTGATCGCCGCCCGGCTGGTGCAGGGACTCGGGGCCGCGCTGCTGGTCCCCACAACGCTGGCGATCATCATGGCCACCTTCACCGACTCGAGGGAACGCACAAGCGCCATCGGCACCTGGACCGCCATCGGCGCGTTGGCCATCGCATTCGGGCCGCTGATCGGCGGCTACATCAGCCAGCACTA
>JASHUE010000394.1:0-7162 GCA_030040195.1 Streptosporangiaceae bacterium
GCCCGCTGGGCCTCGGGGATATCTACAGCGGGGCGGTCACCTCGGCCAGAAAGAACCCGGTCGCCACGTTCGGCCTGGCCGCGATCATAGTGACGATCGCCGAGGTCCTCACGGCAGCTGTCCGGATCGCGGCGGAGCCGAACAGCAACGCCGGGCTCGATCTACTGGTATTCGTGTTCAGCCTTCTTTCCCAGTTCATCCTGACCGGAATGCTGACCACGGTCATCGGGCACGGGATACTCGGTCGCAAGATCGGGATCGGCGAGGCCTGGTCCACGGCCAGGATCGGCTCGGTCATCGGCGCCGCTCTCTTGCTCCTGCTCATCAGCATCGGCATATTCGTCCCGGTCACTCTCATCGTCGTCGTGCTGGCGGCGGCCCACGTGGCCGGAGCGGCCGTGGCGATCGGAGTCCTGGGTGGCATCGGGACCCTCATTGCCTACATATTCATCGGGGTGCGGCTGTGCGTCACGATGCCGTCGGTCGTGCTCGAACGGCTCGGACCTGGCCGCGCGATCGCGCGATCCTGGCAGCTGACCAGGGACAGCTTCTGGCGCCTGTTCGGCATCAAGCTGTTGACTCTCATCATCATTTTCTTCGCCACCCTCATCATCGAGGTGCCATTCGAGTTGGCGGGCGGCGGCCTGGCCTTCTACGGCGGGATCACTCCGGAAAAGGTCGCTACGGAGACCATGGGGCTGATCATCCTCAGCGCGATCGGCGCGATCGTGGCCTCGTCGATCATGGATCCGATGAAATGCGGCGTGACGGTCCTGCTCTATCTGGACCTGCGGATGCGCCGTGAGGGCCTGGACCTGGCGCTGCAGAACGCCGCCCAGGGTCATCAGTTGACCGGCGATGAGTTCGCGACAATCTGGCGCCCGCCGACAGCCGGCCAGTGGACGGGACAAGGCCAGCCCGGCCAGTGGACGGGACAAGGCCAGCCCGGCCAGTGGAGCCCGCCAGGGCAGTGGGCCCAGCAGCCGCCACCTCAGTGGTCCCAGCAGAACCAGCCGCAGTGGCCCCAGCCGCCGCAGTCGCCCCAGCAGAACCAGCCGCCGCAGTGGCCGGGCGAATGGCCAGCCCAGGATCCGCCGGCTGCGACGTGAAAGCGGGTACCGCCCGTGGGCTGTCAGCCCTCGTCGCGGGCACGCGGCCCCTCATCGGCCGCCGGGCCGGTCAGCAACTCGCGCGCCGTGAGCTGGCCAGGCGGATCTACTCCGAGCGGACCGAGACCAAGATCGGGCACTGGCTGGAGCGCTTGCTTAGCCGCATCTTCAGCGATGCCAGCCAGTTCCCTGGCGGCTGGTGGACGATCGTGGCCTTGCTGGTGGCGCTGGTGCTGGTAGCGACGGTAGTGACGTACTGGATCCGGCCCGCCGGGCCGGGCCGACAGAGGCATGGGGCAGTGCTGACGGGCACGGGACTCAGCGCCCGTGATCACCGCCAGGCAGCCGAGCGCGGCGCGGCCACCGGTGATTACACCACGGCGATCATCGAGCGAATGCGAGCGATCGCGGCTGGTATCGAAGAACGGGGCATTCTTCCCGCCCGCCCAGGCCGGACGGCTGCAGAACTCGCAGCACAGGCGGGCCAGGTCCTGCCTGACCTGGCCGCCCAGCTGTCCATAGTCGCGCTGCTCTTCGATGACGTCCGGTACGGCGGCCGTGACGGGACCGTGGCTGGCTATGAGCGGGTGCGTGACCTCGACGCCCGCATACAGGCAGCCAAGGTGGCCAGCTCCGACCTGGCTGGGACCGCGACAGCCGCCGGGCCGGTGGTCCTGTCATGACCACGGCGGCTCCCGCCGCGCCGACGCGCATCCGTGGCCCCCTGGAGCGCAGTGCTTCTGGCCGAAGGTGGGTCACGCCACTGGCGATCATCGGGCTGATCTTGCTCGGGGCGGTGCTTGTCGCCTTCCTGACCCCGGCCAATCCCACCGAGGGCTTTCTCGATCCGGGCAGCACCCAGGCGACCGGCACGCATGCGCTCGCCGACATCCTCGCGGCGCGCGGGACGACGGTGGAGCGCGTAACGACAACGCAAGCAGCTGTGCAGGCAGCCCGCGGCGCGGCCGCCGCCATCGTGGTGACTAGCCCCGGCGTGCTGACCAAGGCTGAGCTCGGTGAGTTGGCCAGCGCGCCCGCGGACATCGTCATCGTCGCGCCGGACCGGGCCGCCCTGGCCGTGCTGGCCCCCGGCCTGAGCGTTGCCGCCTCTACTCCGGTCGGGCCAACTCAGCCTGCCTGCGCCTTTGCCGCCGCCCGGCTGGCAGGCAGCGCCGACATGGGCGGCACCGGCCTGAACCTCGCGCCCGGGCAGTCCGGCATCGTTTGCTACCCGTCGGGCGGACGCCCCTCGCTGGTGCAGTACACGCCCGGCTCCCGATCGGTCACGGTGCTGGGCACCGGGGCGCCGCTGGAAAACCAGAATCTGGCCCGCCTTGGAAACGCCGCGCTGGCGCTCAACCTGCTCGGGGCGTTTGCGCGGCTAGCCTGGCTCGTGCCCCCATCCGCGCCGCCCGCGCCGCCAGGGGGCGGGAAGTCGCTGTGGCAGCTCATCCCGCGAGCCGCCTACCTCGTGGCGGCTGAACTGGGCCTCGCGGTGCTGCTCACCGCGCTCTGGCGAGCCCGAAGGCTCGGGCCGCTGGTCACCGAGCGCCTGCCGGTGGTAGTCAGGGCGGCGGAGACAACCGAAGGACACGCCCGGCTGTATGAGGCCAGGCGCGCGCGTGATCAGGCGGCGGCGGCGCTCAGGACCGCGACGCTTGACCGCCTCAAGCCTGCCGTTGGCCTACCCGCCGCGGCCGCGCCCGAGGCCATTACGTCGGCCTTGGCCGCCAGGTCGGCGCTGGCGGCGGCGCAGCTCGGAACGCTGCTGTTCGGACCACCGCCCGACAGTGACGCGGAGCTCGTAGGGCTCGCCGACGACCTGGACGCCCTGGAGAGAGAGGTACGCAGCCGATGACGGCCGAATACCCGGCGACGACAGCGGACACGGTGCCCCCGGCCGACCGGGAAGATCAGCGCTTGGCGTTCGCGGCCGTGCGGGCCGAGGTCGGCAAGGCCGTGGTCGGCCAGGACGGGGTTATCACCGGTCTGCTGATCGCCCTGCTCTGCGACGGCCACGTGCTACTGGAAGGCGTGCCCGGGGTCGCTAAGACCCTGCTGGTCCGCTCGCTGGCCGCGGCGTTGTCGCTCGAGAGCAAGCGCATTCAGTTCACGCCCGACCTCATGCCCGGCGACGTTACTGGCTCGCTGATCTATGACGCCAGGACGTCCCAGTTCGAGTTCCGGCCTGGCCCGGTCTTCACCAACCTGCTGCTGGCCGACGAAATCAACCGGACCCCGCCCAAGACACAGGCCGCGCTTCTGGAGGCCATGGAAGAACGCCAGGTCTCGGTCGAGGGTGACCCACGGCCACTGCCCGTTCCCTTCCTGGTCGCGGCTACCCAGAACCCGGTTGAGTACGAGGGCACCTATCCCCTGCCAGAAGCCCAGCTAGACCGGTTCCTGCTCAAGCTCACGGTGGCGCTGCCCGAACGCCACGAGGAGATCGGCATCCTCGAGCGGCATGCAGCCGGCTTCAACCCGCGGGACCTGGCCGCGGCGGGCATCGGGCAGGTCGCAACCGGGTCAGATCTTGCGGCGGGCCGGGAGGCGGTACGGCGAGTGCGGGTGACGCCAGAGATCACCGGCTACGTCGTCGACATCTGCCGGGGAACCAGGATGTCTCCGTCCCTGCGGCTTGGCGCGTCGCCCCGGGCAGCGACCGCGCTGTTGTCGAGCAGCCGCGCGTGGGCCTGGCTGTCCGGGCGGGACTACGTGACCCCGGATGACGTCAAGGCGCTGACCGCTCCGTCGCTGCGGCACCGGATCCAGCTGCGGCCCGAAGCGGAACTGGACGGCGCGACACCCGAGGGTGTGCTGGACGGCGTGCTCGCCTCCGTCCAGGTCCCGCGGTGACCGGATGCGCCGGCCAGACGGCCGGACCGCCGCGATGGCACTGACCGGCCGGGCCGGGATCGCTGCCCTCGTCGGCGCCCTGGCCGTGCTCGCGGTTCGCGACGTCGCCGCGCTCATCGCGGTGAACGTGCTGATCCTCGCGGCCATCGGGGCCGACCTCGCGCTCGCGGCCGGGGTGGCGCAGCTTCGGCTCAGCCGGGACGGTGATACCAGGCTCTTGCTCGGCAGCAGCGGCACCGTCACGCTGACGATCGAGAATCCGGGACGCCGGCCACTGCACGGGGTGGTCAGGGACGCCTGGCGGCCGAGCGCGGGCGCCGCACCGGGCCGGTCGCGGGTCAGCATTCCGGCCGGAGGCCGGATCACGCTGAGGACCACGCTCACGCCGCAGCGTCGCGGAGACACCTCGCCGGACCGCGTCACGGTCCGGTCCCTGGGTCCGCTCAGGCTGGCCGGACGCCAGGGACACCACGGGGTGCCGTGGTCGGTTCGCGTGCTGCCGCCATTCCTCAGCCGCCGGCACCTGCCCGAGAAGCTGGGCCTGTTGCGCCAGCTCGACGGCCAGCACCGAGCCCTCGTTCGCGGTCAGGGCAGCGAGTTCGACTCGCTGCGCGAGTACGTCCTCGGTGACGACGTCCGCTCGATCGACTGGAGGTCGACGGCCCGGCGGTCGGAGGTGATGGTACGGACCTGGCGCCCGGAGCGGGACCGGCGCATCGTGCTCGTGCTTGACACCAGTCGAACGGCAGCCGGCCGGGTCGCGGGCGTGCCGCGTCTCGACGCCTCCATGGACGCATCGCTCCTGCTCGCCGCGCTGGCGACGAAGGCGGGCGACCGGGTCGACCTGCTCGCCGTGGACCGCAGGGTGCGGGCCAGGGTCGTCGGCGCGAGCCGGTCAGGAACGCTCGCCGCGCTCAGCGACGCGATGGCTCCGCTGGATGCCGAGCTGGTCGAGTCCGACGCCGGGGTCCTGGCCAGCTCGGTGCTGGACATCGCCAGGCAGCGCTGCCTGATCGTGCTGTTCACCGATCTGAACCGGGCGGTCATCGAAGAGGGCCTGCTGCCGCGGCTGCCCGCGCTGGCGTCGCGGCACCGGATCCTGGTCGCGGCGGTCGCCGACCCGCGAGTAATGGAGATGGCCGCCGGCCGGGGCAGGGCGACGGCGATCTATGCCGCGGCGGCGGCGGAACGGGCCAGGGCCGAGCGGACTCGGGTGTCGGCCCTGCTGCGGCGGCACGGCGTGCAGGTTGTCGACGCGGTGCCGGAGAGCCTCCCGCCGGCCCTGGCCGACGCCTACCTCGGGCTGAAGGCGGCCGGCCGACTCTAGCCGGACGCGGGCATCACCCGGTAACCGGCAGCACGTCGGGCGCTTCGGCGATATCGGCCGACAACCCGGCCCCGGCCGCGCGACCGCCCACGCCAATCACATAGCCGATGAAGGCCGTGACGACGACTCCGCCGATCAGGATTCTGGCCCATGCGGGCAGCGAGGACGGCGTCACGAAGGCTTCGATTGATCCCGACACCAGCAGCGTGACTATCAGCCCGAGCGCGATCGTGATCGCTGCCCGGCCCTCTTCAGCCAGCGCCTGGCTTCGTGGCCGGGGACCGGGATCGATAATGCTCCAGCCCAGCCGCAGCCCGGCGGCGCCGGCCAGGAACACCGACGACAGCTCTAGCATCCCGTGCGGCAGGATCAGGGTGAAGAACTCCGCCCCCCTGCCATGGGTGATCATCACCGCCCCGGCCGCTCCGATGCCCAGGGCGTTGTACATGAGCAGGAACAGCGTCGGGAGTCCGAGCACGATGCCGGAGATCAGCATCAGCGCGGCCAGGAGCGAGTTGTGCGTCCATACCTCCGAGCCGAACGACTGCCCGCTGTACTGCGAGTAGTACTGGCGGAACTCGTGGTTGACGTAATAGGCCTGCTGCTGGGGCGGGCCCGCCAGGCCGGTCATCGCCACCGGCGACCTGGCCAGCCACCAGCCGACGAGGACTGCCAGCGCGAGCGACCCCGCGACCGTCGCCAGCCACCACCAGCGAATCCGGTACGCCGCGAGCGGGAATGAGACGGCGAAGAACCGGGCCACCGACCGCCACGCCGAGGCGTGCGCACCGCCGACGGCGGCTGCGCGGGCCCTGGCCACGGTGGCCGACAGCCGCGCGACCAGCGCCGGGTCATGCCCGGCCGATCGCAGTTGCGACAGGTGGGTGGCCGTCCGCTGATAGAGGGCGACCAGTTCGTCGACCTCGGCCCCGGAAAGGACCCGGCGGCGCCGGACCAGTGCATCGAGCCGGTCCCACTGAGCCTGGTGCGCGGCAACGAAGGCATCCACGTCCACGGCAGGAGACTACTGGGCTCCGCGGTCGATACTCTTGCCCCTGAATGATCCGATCGGGCCAGGCCGGGGCGGAGGCTATCGTGACCGATGTCGTCACTGGCGACGCCGTCGTCCTTGACGTGTCGGCGGCCGCCTTCCCGAGCCGGATGGCGGCACGGCTGATCGACATGGTCATCCAGCTGATCGTGCTCGGCCTGATCCTCTTCGTGGTCTTCCAGGCGGCCGGCACCGTGAACCCTGACGTTGTCCTCGCGACAGTCACCGTGACCCTGGTCCTGGTCATTGTCGGCTACCCGACGATCTTCGAGACACTCAGCCGGGGCAAGACCCTCGGCAAGATGGCGCTGGGACTGCGAGTGGTCGCGGATGACGGCAGCGCCGTGCGATTCCGGCAGGCCCTGATCCGCGCGCTAGCCGGGATCTTCGAGATCTGGACCCCCTTGCTGGCGCCGGTCGCCTTGATTACCTCGATGGTCTCGGCGAAGGGCAAGCGGCTCGGTGACATGTTCGCCGGCACCTACGTCATTCAGGAACGCGTGCCGAAGCGCCGGAACCTGCCCGCAGAGTTCGCGGTTGTCCCAGCACCGCTGGCTGGATGGTCCATGCAGCTCGAGCTGTCTGCCCTCTCCGACCGCGATGCCGAGGCGGCCGGGAGCTACCTGCGCCGCTTCTATGACCTGCGGCCGGCCGCCAGGGACGCGCTCGGCCTGCAGCTTGCCGCGACGGTCGCCGCCCAGGTGAGCCCGCCACCGCCGCCCGGCACTCCGCCCGCGGCATTCCTCGCCGCCGTGCTGGCCGTCCGCCGCTATCGCGAGCACGCCCGGCTCTCAGCCCAGCAGACTGTTCCGGGCACAA
>JASHUE010000395.1:0-12745 GCA_030040195.1 Streptosporangiaceae bacterium
GCGACACGCCGCTCATAGCCGGGTACGAAGCCGACGAGGTCCCGCCTGCCGGTGCGGGCGAGTTGCTCGTCCCGTGGCCGAACAGGGTCGACCATGGCCGCTACTCGTTCGGCGGCCACGACCTCCAGCTTGACCTGTCCGAGCCCGCAGCCGGCAACGCCATCCACGGCCTCACCCGGTGGACAAGCTGGCAGCTCGTCGCGGTGCGCGAGGACAACGCCGAACTCGGGCTCCGGCTGCTCGGCCGCCCCGGCTATCCGTTCTGCCTTGAGTTGCGGGCGCGGTATCAGCTCAGCCCGACGGACGGGCTCGAGGTGACGGTAGAGGCTCGCAATACCGGGAGCCGCCCGGCACCGTACGGCACGGGTTCCCATCCGTACTTGCGCGCAAGCGCTGGCCCGGTCGATGAGTGCGCTCTCAGGCTGCCGGCCGAACGCTGGCTGGCAGCCGACGACCGCGGCATCCCGGTCGGCGAGCCGCAGGATGTCGCCGGCACAGAGTTCGACTTCCGCGAGGGTCGCCTGATCGGCTCGACCAGGCTCGACCATGCCCTCACCGGGCTTACCAGGGACGGAGCCGGCCGGGCGTGGGCCGGCCTGACCGGGCCGGCCGCCACTTTGGCGCTCTGGGCGGGCGAGGGCTACCGCTGGCTGCAGGTTTTCACCGGCGACTCGCTCGGCCCCGATCGGCGTCGCCGCGCGCTTGCGATCGAGCCGATGACCTGCCCTCCGAACGCCTTCGTCACCGGGACAGACCTGCTGACACTCGAACCCGGCGTGAGCGTGACGCATCACTGGGGCCTGCAGGCGATTGCTTCTTAGGAGGGAACGGACTCATCTCCGGCGAGCAGCCGTCCGATTCGCTCGAGGTCGTCCTGCGTATCGATGTCGTCTGGCCGACCGGTGTCCCCGCATTCCACGAGCGTCACCAGCTCAGGGTAAGCGCGCAGAAACGGGCGGGCGCCGACGTCCCCGGCGGCGAGCTCGATGACCCGCGGCCAGTGCTCCCTGGCAATCAGCACGGGATTCCTCGGCCGGCCGGAGTAGCCCGCGACCGCCACGCTCGCGCCCCGCTCGAAGGCGCCGATCAGCCGGCGCACGGCCGCCGGCCCGACGAGCGGCTGATCGGCGAGCGCGAGCACGGCGGCCGCGCAGTGATCGGGGACGGCGGCCAGCCCCGTGGCCATCGACGAGCCCATGCCCGTCCGCCAGCGCGGGTTGCGCACCGTACGGGCCTCTGCGAGCTCGACGTCGGCCGCGCCGGTCACCACGATGACCGGGTCGGCGCCCCCGGCTCGCAGCATCGCCGCGCCCCGAGCCGCTAGCGACTGGCCGGCGATCCTGACCAGCGCCTTGGGCTGGCCCAGCCTGCTGCCGTCACCTGCGGCAAGCAGCACCCCGGCGACGCTGACTGGCACGGTTCACGCGGTCCGCTCGCCGGGCTGTTCGACCTGGTCAAGCACGTCAGAGGCCAGGCCCTGTCCGCCCCGTCCGTGGCCCGTGCCGTCCGCGGCCACGCGGCCATGGTGGATCCGGCCGCTGGTCTGGGTCAGCGGCTGACCGGTACCGCCCCAGCGCAGCTGGATCAGCTCGGCGGCGATCGCGATCGCGGTCTCTTCCGGCGTCCGGGCACCGAGGTCGAGCCCGATCGGCGAGCGGAGCCTGGCCAGCTCGGCATCGGTCATCCCGGCCTCGCGCAAACGCGCCAGCCTGTCCTCGTGCGTCCGCCTGCTGCCCATCGCGCCGATGTAGGCGGCCGGCCGACGCAGCGCCACCTCGAGCAGCGGCACGTCGAATTTCGGGTCGTGGGTCAGCACGCAGATCACGGTCCGTTCGTCGGTGCTCGTGCCCGACAGGTACCGGTGCGGCCAGTCGGTCACGACTTCGTCGGCGTCGGGGAATCTGGACGCGGTCGCGAACACCGGCCGCGCATCGCACACTGTCACCCGGTAGCCGAGGAACTTGCCCGCCTTGGCCACCGCGGCTGCGAAGTCGATCGCGCCGAACACCAGCATCCGGGGCGCCGGGGCGAAGGACTGGACGAACACTGCCAGTTCCTCTCGCCGCCTCTCGCCGTCCGGGCCATAGCGGCGCACACCGGTCAGCCCCTGGGCCAGCATGCCGCGCGCGTCATCGTCCACCGCCTGGTCAAGCCGGTCGCCCGCGCCGAGCGTCCCGCTCGCCCTCTGGTCCTCCCAGATCATCCGCCGCGCGCCGATCTGGCCTGGCCCCTCGATGATTGTCGCGAGCGCGACCGGAGTCTCCTGCCGAACCGCTTTCGCGATCTCTCCCAGCTGGCTGAAACGCTCCCGGCTGGCCGGCTCCACGAAGATGTCGATGATCCCGCCGCAGGTCAGTCCGACCGCGAACGCGTCATCGTCGCTAATCCCGTACCGCCGGAGCACCGGCTGACCGCTCGCGTTAACCTCGCCCGCCAGGTCGTAGACGGCACCCTCGACACATCCGCCGGACACGCTGCCGACAACCTCTCCATCCGGCGAAACGGCCATCGCCGCACCCGGCTCCCTCGGCGCGCTGCTGAACGTCCGCACCACGGTCGCCAGGCCGAAGTTGTCGCCCGCTTCCCACCATTTGGTGATGGAGTCAAGAATGTCACGCACTAACCGTCACCTCGGAGCCGTCGGCGTTTATGCGCTCAGCCTACGTGCGGGGCCGCAGGCACGCCCGATGCCGCGAGACGGCCGTGGCAGCGCTCGGCCACCGCAATAGCAGGGCAACGCTCTCGCCGATCCCCACCATTCCCGCTCCTGCGGGGCAGAATCCGCTCTGGCCGGCGAGGGTTCGGCTGGCATCAAGCCTCGCGTTGCCGACCCGGATACCGCGCGGACCGCGCCGCCCGGCGCAGACCGGCCCCGAGCCGCACCGGCCAATCGGCATGGAGTAGATATGGCCACGGCATCGCACGGCATTAGCTAGCTCACGCCCGGAGCAGATCGGTCGTCCTGGCTGTGACACCGCCCACATCTGCCCGCTTTGCCGAGAGTCATTAGGTTACCCTAACTACACTCAACTTAGGTAAGCCTAAGCTACACTGATCCGGCCCGACGGAGCGCCATGCCTGGAAGGATCGAATGATCGTCTCGCCCGCATCTCCGGACGTGCGCCTAACCCGGCCAGGTGCCGATCTTCGTGAACCCCGGCAGTCTCACCGCTGGCGTGCCGCGGTCATCCCGATCGTGATCTGCGCCGCGATGGCGCTGGCGCTCTCGGCCTGCAGCAGTTCCGGTAACGCGGCCGCAGCCGCAGCTTCCGCCAAAACCTGCCAGCAGATCGGTGCGGTGCTGTCGGACGGACCCGACCCGACGCAGGACCCGGTCGGCTACGCCGAGGCACAGATCCTGCCGCTGCGCCAGGTGCACACCCCCGACCCGCAGCTCCGGGCCGCGATCAGCAAGCTCGCCAGCGCCTACGCCGCGTTCTTCGCCGACAACGGCAAGAGCGAGTCCGCCACCAGCGCGGTCCTCGCCGCGGCCGCGCACATGAACAAGCTCTGCCCGGGCGCGGGAGCAGGAGCATGAGGCGGACAGCAGCCGCGATCGCCGCGGCCATCGCAATCGTCGTCCCGTGCGCGTCCCTGTCGGCCTGCAGCGGTTCCGCGTCGAACAAGGACACGCTGGTGCTGTACAACGGCCAGCACGAGCAGACCGCGGAGAACCTCATCGCGGCGTTCGAGAAGAAGACCGGGATCCAGGTGGTGACCCGAGACGATGACGAAGACGTGCTGGCCGACCAGATCTCGACCGAGGGCAGCAACTCCCCTGCCGACGTGATCTTCACCGAGAACTCGCCCCCGCTTGAGGCCCTGCAGCAGGAGGGGCTGCTGGCGAAGGTAGACGCGAGCACGCTCGCAGCGACGCCGAGCCAGTTCAACTCGCCCGAGGGCGACTGGGTCGGCGTGTCGGCCAGGGTCAGCGTGATCATCTACAACCCGAGCCTGATCTCCGCCAGCGAGCTCCCGACTCACGTCAGCCAGCTCGCCGATCCGCAGTACAGCGGCAAGCTGGCCCTCGCCCCGCAGGAGACCGACTTCCAGCCCATCGTGACCGCCTATCTGCGCCAGTACGGCCAGGCCGCCACCCTTACCTGGCTGAAGAAGATCTACGCCAATGCCAGCGGGCACATCTACGACGCCAACGAGGACATTGCCGACGAGGTCAACCGCGGTGCCGCCGCCTTCGGCATCATCAACCAGTACTACTGGTACCGGATGCGCGCGGAGATCGGCGCCAGCAACGTCCACTCGAAGATCACGTACTTCGCGGCCGGCGATCCCGGGTACGTGCTTGACGTGTCCGGGGCAGCGATCCTGAAGTCGAGCAAGAACCAGGCCGCCGCCCAGAAATTCCTTGCGTTCCTCGTCAGCAAGCAAGGCCAGGAGATCATCGCGAATCCCGGCTTCGGCCCCGGCCAATCGCTGAGCTTCGAGTACCCGATCGCGTCGGGAGTGACGACCAAGACTGGGGAGACGCCGTTCAGCCAGCTCCGGCCCTATCCCATCACGATCGCTCAGCTCGGCACGGGCACCGAGGCGCTCGACCTGATGCGCGAGGCCGGCCTGCTGTGATCACGGATCGGTGAGACTCTTGGAGCCGGGCAAGTGGTAAGTCCCGCGAGCGCGGCTGAGGCCAGGCCAGCCTCGCTCGCCGCCCTGGAGGTAGTACCGGCGCGGCAGGCGCGCCGTCCGGTCGGACTGCTCACGGCCGGCTCCATCATCGCGGCGCTGCTGGCCGTGCCGCTGGCCTTCCTGCTGCTCGAGTCGGCCCATGCCGGCGTCGGCACGGTCGCTGACGAGATCTTCCGGCCCTTGACCGGCATGCTGCTGTGGAACACGGTCCGGCTGACCGCCGTCGTGACCGTACTGTGCGCCGTTATCGGAACCGGCACCGCGTGGCTGGTCGAGCGAACGGATCTGCCCGGCCGCCGGTTCTGGGCCGTCCTGCTGATCGTTCCGCTCGCCATCCCGGACTTCGTCGTCGCGTTCGGCTGGTTCTCGCTGTCGACGTGGGTCTCCAACTTCCGCGGCGCGGTGCTGATCATGACACTGGCGGTTTACCCGCTGGTCTACCTGCCGGTCGCGGCCAGCCTGCGTGCCGCCGACCCCGGCCAGGAAGAGGTCGCGCGCAGCCTCGGCGTCAGCCGGCTGCGCGCGTTCTTCCGGATCACGCTTGGCCAGGCCAAGGGCGCCATCCTGGGCGGCTGCCTGCTGGTGACGCTCGTCCTGCTGGCCGAGTACGGCGCGTTCGAGATGATCGGCTACCAGACCTTCACCACCGAGATCTTCACTGACCTAGGGCTGCCCACCGGAGTGCCGACTGCCTGCGGGCTGTCGCTCCTTCTGGTCGTGATCAGCCTGGTCGTGCTGGCCGGCGAGGCCAGCCTGGGCGGCCGGGGCCGGGTATCGCGATCCGGGCCGATGGCACAGCGGGTGGCGCCGCCACTGCGGCTCGGTCGCGGGACGGTCCCGGCGCTGCTCGGGGTCGGCCTGCTGGTGCTGCTCGCGCTCGGGGTGCCGGTCGGTGAGTGCATCTTCCTGATCGTGCAGGGCGGCCCGCCCGCGATCACGAACTCGGTCAGCGTGTCGATGCTGGACGCGGCCTGGCACACCGCTGCCTACGGGGTGTGCGCCGCGGCCGTCGACACGATGCTCGCCCTGCCGGTGGCCGTGCTCGCGATCCGGCACACCGGCGCCGCGCGGCACTTCCTGGAGCGCAGCACCTACCTCGTGCTGGCCATGCCCGGCGTCGTGATCGCGCTGGCGCTGACCTACTTCACCGAGCAGGACCTGCGCGGCTTCGGCTATGAGTCGACGCCTCTGCTGATCATCTGCTACGCGATCATGTTCTTCCCGCTCGCCCTGGTCGGGGTGAAGGCGGCCATCGCCCGCGCGCCGGCCAGCCTGGACGATGTCGCCCGCTCCCTGGGGCACTCCCGGCTGGCCGCCTTCAGCCGGGTGACGCTGCGGCTAGCCGCGCCCGGCCTGATGGCGGCCTTCTGCCTGGTCTTCCTGTCGGTCATCACCGAGCTCACCGCGACGCTGGTGCTGGTGCCGACCGGGGTGCAGACGCTGGCGACCCAGTTCTGGAATTACCAGTCGAGCGGATCCAACTCGCAGGCGGCACCGTTTGCCCTGGTCATGATCGCAGTCGCGGCGCTCCCGAGCATTGTGCTCGGCCGCTTCTTCAACCGAACGGCACGGGCGCAAGGATGAGCATATGAGGCAGCTGTCGATCACCGGCCTGCATAAGGCGTTTGGCGCCCACCCAGTGCTCACCGGCGTCGACCTGGACGTGCCGGCCGGGGCGTTCACCGCCATTCTCGGGCCTTCAGGCAGCGGCAAGACCACCCTGCTCCGGCTGCTGGCCGGGTTCGAGCAGGCCGACGCCGGCACCATCACGATCGGCGACCGGGTGGTGGACGGGCCCGGCGCAGCCTACGTCCCGCCCGAGCGCCGTCACATCGGCTACGTGCCGCAGGAAGGCGCGCTGTTCCCGCACCTGACAGTCGCCGCGAACGTCGGCTTCGGACTGCATGGCAAGGAGCGGCGGGGCCGTACCGACGAATTGCTGGAGTCTGTCGGGCTCGCCGGACTGGGGAGCCGCTACCCCCATCAGCTATCGGGCGGGCAGCAGCAGCGGGTGGCGCTGGCGAGGGCGCTGGCCATCAAGCCTGACCTGGTCCTGCTGGATGAGCCGTTTGCCTCGCTCGACGCGCACATGCGGGCCAGCGTCCGCGCCGACGTCCAGCACATCTGCCTGTCGGCGGGCACCACCGCGATCCTGGTCACCCACGATCAGGACGAGGCGCTGTCGATGGCTGACCGGGTGGCGGTGCTGCGCGACGGCCGGATCGTGCAGTACGCGGCGCCGCAAGACCTGTACATGCGGCCGGCCGATCCGGCCCTGGCCCGCTTCGTGGGGGACGCGAACCTCATCGATGGCCTGCTTGTTGGCGCCGGCGGGCCGGCCGACGGCTGGCAGGCCCACGCCGATACCGCCGACGGCCCCCGCGAGCACTCTGGGCAGGTCGTCGACACGGTGCTGGGCAGGCTGATCATCGCGCCGTCCAGCCGCGCAGTCGGCCCGGCTGGCGGGGCGGTAACCGTGCTGGTCAGGCCAGAACAGCTGGAGATCACCGAGCGCGAGCTGGCCTCGGCCGGCGGCCGGCAACCGGGCTGCCTGCCCGGCCGCGTGGTCGCCTGCGAGTACTACGGTCATGACGCGGTGGTGCGAGTGCGGCCCGACGACGCGGCGGCCGGCCAGACCGTCATCGTCCGCACCTCAGGCGGCCCGCAACTGTCGCCTGGCTCCGCGGTCTTCGTCCGGGCCCGCGGCCCGGTAGTGGCCTGGGATCGCTGACGGCCCGTTAGCGCCCGACGGCGGCCGGTGACCTGGGCATTTGACCAGCGGGCGGGGCATAAATCAGACATAATATGTCCCATGCCGGGCAGACAGCGATGGACGGGCATACTCGCCGAAGCGAGGTCCGAGCTGCGCCGGGGCGAGGTGCTCCGCGCCATCTTCCCCGCCCTGAGCCCGTCCTCCCCCGGGGGCGGCATGATGCCAGCCGAACTCATGCTGGCGGTCGCGGCGGCCGAGCACTTGGCCCATCGCCGCCGCCTGCGGTCGCAGGCCAGGGAATCGATGTTCCCGCTGGCTTCGCGCATGATCATCGGATTGTCTAATCAGCGGCTGCTGATCTGGTCGGCCAGGCCCGGATGGCGCCTGGGCTCGTTCATCGGATACGTGGCCCGCGACCGGATCCTCCAGGCCTCCGCTCCGACCATCGGGACGGGCTGGCGCACGGTCAACATCTACCTGGCCCAGGAGCCGACCGTGTCGATCAAGGTTCCAGCGCGCGCCGCGGACGATCTCGCGCGGGAGTTGTCCGGCTTTCCGGAGCTGACGGACTCGCAGTCCGATCCGGCTCCGTAGTGGCAGACCTGCAACCTCTTGCCGCCCACCACGTCTCAAAGAGTGCGACCGCACCTGCGTGAAGGAAAGAGCACTCCGATGAAGCTGACTAACCTAACGACGCGGCGGCTCACCGGCATCACCATCACCGGCGCTCCGCGCACGAAGGCCACTGGGCGCCTAGGGCTGGTCGTCTTGACCAGTTCGGTGGCCTTTTTAGCGATCAACGCCCCGGCGATGGCCGCTCCCGCAGGGATCCGGGCGGCCGTCTCGGTCCCGGCCCAGCACAGCCTGGCCAGCGTCTCCTGCGTCAGCAGCAGCGACTGCGTGGCCGTCGGGCAGCGGGTTACCACCTCTGGTAACGACCTCACGTTCGCCGAGAGCTGGAACGGCCGCGCGTGGGCGGTCCTGCCCCAGCCCCCGAGCCCAGGGTCGCTGGATGCGCTGGAGGCCGTGTCGTGCGCCAGCCGGTCGGCCTGCGTGGCGGTCGGCAGCTACGAGCTGGTAAAGCCGGCCAAGCCCAAGCCCCAGGCACAGATCCTGAACCTCGCCGAGCTGTGGAACGGCCGCGCCTGGAAGTTGCTGGCCACCCCCGACCACGGAACCGGCAACCAGCTGACCGGCATCTCGTGCACCGCCCCTGACCGCTGCATCGCGGTGGGCTGGTCCCTTGCGGGCACGATCGCGGAGAGCTGGAACGGCTCGCGCTGGCGGCTGATGACCACGCCTAACCCGGCTCCGGATATCGTGCTGAACAGCGTGTCCTGCGCAAGCCGCAGCGACTGCGTCACCGTCGGCGCCGGAGACTTCGGGGACGGGCCATTGCTAGTGGCCGAGGTCTGGAATGGCCGTAGCTGGCAGGTACACGACCCGCCGAGCCCGCACAGCATCGTCGCCGGGCTGGCCAGTGTGTCCTGCCCTAGCCCGGGTGCCTGCACTGCTGTCGGCAGCTACCTGACCCCGCCCAGCGCGTCCAGTTCCAGTCAGCCAAAGACGCTCGCCGAGGGCTGGAACGGCAAGAGCTGGCGCCTGCTGCACGCCATCACCCCGGCCGGCACCAAGGCCGGCGCGGGACTGCACGGCGTGGACTGCGCCAAGACCAACTCGTGCCTGGCCGTCGGCGGCGCCGACGGAAAGCTGCTCGGCGAGCTGTGGAACGGACACACCTGGCGACTGACCAGTGCGCCGCGGCAGTTGCCCGTGACGGAGGTTGCAACCAACCTGTTCGGCATCGCCTGCTGGCAGGCCCGTCGCTGCATGACTGTCGGCGACTACTTCGGCGCATCCCAGGTCATCTATCCGCTCGCCGAGGAGTGGAACGGCATCAGCTGGCGGGTGGTGCTCGGCCGCTGAACCGACTGAAAGCCTCCGCATCCGGGATCGGCTTACCGGAGCCGGTCGGCCTCCGTGAAGCGCGCCGAGCCCTCAGGCGGCCTAGCCGCGCAGGGTCTGCAGTACGAGCGCGGTCTCCAGCGCGGCGATCACGGCGTCCCAGCCCTTGTCCTCAGCGCTTTTCTCGCCGCCGCAGCGGTCCATGGCCTGCTCGAGCGTGTCGCAGGTGAGCACACCGTTGCCGACTGGGGTCCTGGCGTCCAGCGCCACCCTGGACAGCCCGTAGGTCACCGCGTCGCAGACATAGTCGAAGTGCGGGGTGCCGCCCCGGATTACGGCGCCGAGGCACGCGACCGCATCGTGCTGTCGCGCCAGCTCGGCCGCGACCACCGGCAGCTCGACCGCGCCGGGAACGCGGACAACCAGCGGCTCGCTCACTCCGCACGCCCTGGCCGCCGCGACTGCCCGCTCGAGGAGCTGGTCGGTGATCTCGGGGTGCCAGCGAGTCGCGGCGATCGCCAGGCTCAGGCCGGCGCCGTCGACCGTATGCCCCTCAGGCCGCCCCGACCCGCTCACCTGGCACCCGCCGCCGCACCGGCCGCCGGCGCGGTACCTGCCGCCTGCGCGGGCTGGTCGGGGATGGTACTGGTTGCCTTGCGGCCATGGCCCTGGGCCGCGTCCCTGGCGCCGATTGCAGCATCGAGCACCGGCAGGTTGTCGATCTGGTGCCCGAGCCGGTCGCGCTTGGCCGTCAGGTACCGGAGGTTATGCGGTGTCGGAGCGGGCGGCAGGGCCACCCGTCCGCTCACCTCGATGCCGAAGCCGGCCAGGCCGACGACCTTCGCGGGGTTGTTAGTCAGCAGCCGGAACGAGCGAACCCCGAGGTCGGTGAGCATCTGCGCGCCGGTGGAATACTCGCGCGCGTCGACCGGCAGCCCGAGCTCGGTATTCGCGTCGACGGTGTCCACTCCCCCGTCCTGCAGCTGATAGGCCCGGAGCTTTGACAGCAGCCCGATCCCGCGGCCCTCGTGCCCGCGCAGGTAGAGCACAACGCCGCGACCCTCGCCGGCGATCGCGGCCATCGCAGCGTCCAGCTGCGGACCGCAGTCGCAGCGGTGCGACCCGAACACGTCGCCGGTCAGGCACTCGGAGTGCATCCGGACCAGCGGGTCGAGGCCCTCGGCGGTCAGGTCGCCGAGGACGAGCGCGAGGTGCTCGGTACCGTCGACGGCGTTCTGGTAGCCGTACGCCCGCCATTCGCCGAACTCGTTCGGCAGCCGGGTTTCCACCACCCTCGTGACGACCCGCTCACGCTGCCGGCGGTAGGAGATCAGCTGCTCGATTGAGATGAGGGCCAGCCCGTGCCGGTCGGCGAACTCGCGCAGGTCGGGAAGCCTGGCCATGGTGCCGTCGTCGTTCACGACCTCCGACAAGACGCCCGCCGGCGTCAGGCCGGCCAGCCTGGCCAGGTCGACAGCGGCCTCGGTGTGCCCGCGCCGGCGCAGCACGCCGCCGGGAGCGTACCGCAGCGGGAAAACATGCCCAGGGCGCACGATCTCGTACGGCTCGGTGGCCGAGTCGGCCAGGGTGCGGATCGTCCTGGCCCGGTCGGCGGCCGAGATCCCCGTGGTCACGCCGTCGCGGGCGTCCACGCTGATGGTGTACGCGGTCCGCATCCGCTCGGCATTCTGCGTCGTCATCAGCGGCAGTTGGAGCCGGTCCAGCATCTCCCCCGGCATTGGCACGCAGATCACCCCGCTGGTGTAGCGGATCATGAACGTCAGCAGCTCGGGTGTCGCCTTGCTGGCCGCGAAGATGATGTCGCCCTCGTTCTCGCGGTCGGCATCGTCCACGACCACCACCGGGTGCCCGGCCGCGATGTCGGCCACCGCTCGCGACACCTCGTCCAACCGAATCCCGCCGCCCGGCCCGGCCGGCTCGTTGCTGATCACGGCTGCCTCCCCGCGAGCAGGCGCTCCACGTACTTGGCGATCAGGTCCACCTCGAGGTTCACGGCTGCGCCCGGCTGCTTGAATCCGAGCGTGGTTCGCTGCAGCGTCTCGGGGATCAGGCTGACTTCAAACCAGCAATCCCCGGTATCGCTCAGTCCCGAGACGGTGAGGCTGATCCCGTCGACCGCCACCGAACCCTTATAGACAACGTAACGGGCCAGTTCCGGCGGGACCGAGATCCGGACCACCTCCCAGTCCGTACCCGGGTGGCGGGACAGGATGGTCCCCGTGGCGTCAACGTGCCCTTGCACGATGTGCCCGCCAAGCCGGCCGTCGGGCCGGACCGGCCGCTCCAGGTTCACGGCCGTGCCAGGGGCCAGCGAGCCGAGGGTGGAGTGCTTGAGCGTCTCACCGATCACGTCCGCGGTGAACTGGCCGCCGCCGGTTCCGGTGACGGTGAGGCACACGCCGTTGACTGCGATCGAGTCGCCGCGGCCGGCATCGCCAGTCACCTTGGGCCCGCGCACAGTCACCAGGGCCGAGTCGCCGCGGCGCTCCAGCCCCACGACCTCGCCCAGTTCTTCCACAATTCCGGTGAACACCGTGTCCTCCTCGGAGCCGTCGTCCTGCTCGCCGGCTCCGGGGATCGCGCGAGTGCGCGCGGCCGCGGCTATCAGCCACCCGCAAGGGGCTGGCCACTGCCGCGCACGTGCTTCCTCCCATCCGGACTTTCACCGTCGGTCCTGGAATTTCACCAGGTCAACCGGCCGCGCCGCAGGGTCCGGGGGTCTCCCCCCAGGCCGATGCGAGCCTCGGCCGGGTCGCGGACTATCACCGCCGGTTCGGAGTTTCACCGACCCCGGAGCACGTCTTGCTGCGTGAACCAGTGTGCCACGCCCGGTATTCCGCCCGGACCGCAGTCGGGCCGATGGGAATTGACGTGGCCCGGTTCCGGCTGGCCAGCGGGCCAGAACCGGGCCAGAGGCCGCCTGCCACGGCATGCGCCCTTAGGTGGGCGTTGACCCCCGGCGAGCCAGCGCATCGAGGGCGACCGCCGCCAGCAGCACGAGGGCGGTCCAGATGTACTGGCCCGCCGCGCCGAGCCCGAGCAGGTCCACCCCGTTGTAGATGACGGCAACGACGAAGCCGCCGAGCACGGCGCCGAGCATCCGGCCGCGGCCGCCGAAGAGGCTGATCCCGCCGATGACCGCCCCGGCGACCGCGTACAGCACGTACTGGCCGCCCTGGAAGTCGGTCGAAATCGAGCCGAGCAGCGAGGCGTAGAGGATCCCGGTGACGCCGGCCAGCAGCCCAGTGAACGTGAACGCCAGCACCCTGATCCGGCTCAGGTTGATGCCGGCACGCCTGGCTGCCTCCGCGTTGCCGCCCACAGCATACAGATAGCGACCGAACCTGATCCGGGTAAGCACGACCGTCATGATCCCGAGGAGCACGATCACGATCGGGACGACCCACGGAACGCCGCCGGCCACGTTGAGCACCGCCACGAGGGCGGCGCCGATGCCCCCGG
>JASHUE010000036.1:0-5433 GCA_030040195.1 Streptosporangiaceae bacterium
CATCCGCAGCGCGCCGGATCGAGGCGTGACGATCCAGGAATGCGCGATCGCCGCGTACGCCAACATGCCCGACGGCATGGAGCCGGGCCTCGACGCGACTGCGTACTACGATCCGCCGAACCTGACCTGGCCGTTCGCCGTCTATATCGTCACGGTCGAGGTGGACCCGCAGACGGGTGTCTGGGACGTGCTGAAGATGGTGGCCGTCGACGACTGCGGCGTCCGGATCAACCCCATGATCGTGGAGGGCCAGATCATGGGCGGGCTGACCGAGGCCTACGCCATGTCCAACATGCAGTTCATCACCTTCGACGCCGACGGGAACTGCGTCGGGTCGAACTACATGGATTACCTGCTGCCCACTGCGTGGGAGACGCCTGGTTTCGAGTTGCACAGTGAGGTCGTCACACCGTGCCCGCACCACCCGATCGGCGCGAAGGGCATCGGTGAGTGCGCCGCCGTCGGCGGCCCGGCCGCGTTCGTCAACGCCGTGATCGACGCCCTGTCCGGCACTGGTGTGCGCAACATTGACATGCCGCTGCTCCCTGACCGGGTCTGGGAGGCGCTCACCTACCGGCGCGATATATCGGGCGCTCCGCCGGTGCGCTCGGAGGACTAGCGGGTGCACATGGAAGGCTGGGGAATCCTGCAGCAGGCCACCGAACTGGCGCGGCGCGGTGAGGCGTTTGCGCTGGCCACGGTCGTCTGGCGGCAGGGACCTTCCTCAAGCCAGCAGGGCGCAAGGGCGATCATCACGGCGGATGGCGAGCTGCACGGCTGGATCGGCGGCGCCTGCGCCGAGCCGGTCGTCGTCCGCGAGGCCCGCCACGTCATCGCCACCGGCGCCGCCCGGCTGCTCCTGCTCGGCAGCCCCGAGCAGTTCGGCTATCCGGTGTCCGATCATGCTGGCCCGCCCGCCGGGATGACGTTCGTGCCCATCGCGTGCCACAGCGAGGGCGCGCTTGAGGTCTTCATCGAGCCGATGCTGCCTGTTCCCCACCTGATCGTGATCGGTAACTCGCCCATGGCCGCCACGCTGGCGGAACTGGCGCGAGGGCTGGGCTGGCAGGTGGACGTCATCGCCGGGCACGACTTCACGCAGGACAGCGCCGATGCGCGCTCGCTGGTCGTGGTCGCGACCCAGGGACACGACGACGAGGCCGTGCTGGAGCGAGCGGTCGCCGCCCGGCCCGCCTACCTGGGCCTGGTTGCCTCCAGACGGCGCGGTGCGGAGGTGCTCGGGTACCTGGCCGAGCGGGGCGCAGACCCCGAGGCCCTGGCGAAGGTCCATGTCCCGGCCGGGACGGACCTCGGCCGCACCACGCACCAGGAGATCGCGGTTGCCATCCTGGCCGAGCTGGTCCAGCTCCGCTCGGGCGGTCAGCTCCAGGCCGCCACCGCGACGACAACCACCGGCGGCGCGCGCGGCCAGCATCCCAGGGCCACCGATCCGGTCTGCGGTATGAGCGTGGAGATCGGCCAGGCCGGTCGCGCATCGGCCTACCAGGGGATGACCTATTACTTCTGCGGTGCCGGCTGCCAGCAGGCCTTTGAGACCGATCCCGCGGCCTACGTGAAAAGGGAAACCCGATGCTGATCCAGAACGACTTCGAGGTGGCCGAGCCACTCGACAAGGTGTGGCAGTTCTTTGAGAACATCCCGCAGGTGGCCAGCTGCCTGCCCGGCGCCGAGATCACCGAGGACCTGGGCGACGAAAAGTACAAGGGCAAGGTCGCCGTCCGGATGGGCCCGGTCCGGCTGCAGTTCGCTGGCACTGCCGAGATCACCGAGCGGGATGAGCGGGTCAGGCGCGTCGTCGTGCACGCGGCCGGCGCGGAGGAGCGGGGCCGCGGCCAGGCCACGATGGTCGTGACCGCGAACCTGGCCGCGGTCAAGGCCGCGGTCACGAAGGTCGACGTCACCCAGGACCTGCAGCTGTCGGGCGCGGCCGCGCAGTACGGGCGCGGCATGATCAGCGACGTCTCGGCCGTGCTGATGCGCGACTTCTCGACCAACATGCAGGACCGGATTCAGCGGATCGACCGCGGCGAGTCCGCCGAGCAAATCGCGGCCGCCGGCGCAGCCGCTCCGGCCAGCGGCTTCGCTATCGGCCTGCGGGCCGTCCGCATGGCGCTGGCGAGAGTATTCAGGCGGTTTTTCCTGCCCTACCAGCACGCGAGCTAAGTAAGAGGAGCGCTAGCCATGGTGTTGTGGTGGATCGGCAACGCGGTACTGCTGGTTGTGATCCTTCCCGTCGTCATTTACCTGCTGAACCGGGTGCTGGCGGCGGCGGAGCGCATCCGGCACGCCACAGACGACATCCTCAGCGGCGGAGTCGCCCTCGTTGGCGAGCTCTCCGCCGTTCCGACGGCGCTGGCCACGACCGATGAGACCGTGCACGAGGTGTCGGTCGGCGCGGTCCGCTACGCCGGCTCGGTCGCGAAACTGCTGGGCTGACGTAGACAAGGAGGAACGGACATGCCAGCTGCCGCCTGGGTAACCCTGATTATCTCCGCGGTGATCATTGCCCTGACCGCGGTCGCCCTGCTGCGGGTCATCTTTCACCTGCGGGCGATACGGGCGACGCTCGTCTCCACCACCGGTGGCGTGCGCGCCGTCGCCGACCTGACCAGCACGGTCCCTGACCGGCTCACCTCGGTCAACGCCAGCCTGAAGCCCGTCAGGGACTTCTGCGAGACGGTCTGACGCCGATGAAGACACATGGGATGCACGTCGTCTACGTCGCCGCCGGCGGCCCAAGCAACTTCGGCTGGACCCTCGGTTGGGTCATCGGCATCGTCGTGGTCCTCGCCGTGGTTGCGCTGGTCGTGCCGATCCTGCTGCTGGCGCGGAGCATCGGCGATGAGGCACCGAAGATCAACGCGGCCCTCACTGATGCTGTGCACAACACCGCGCCGCTCGGCGCCCTGCGCACGACGATCGAGTACGCCACCACCATCATCGGCGGCCTGCAGCGCGGCCGGACCCGGCTGGGAGGCTAGCCATGCACGTTCTCGCCATGTCCTCCTCCGAGCACACCCGGTGGGTGATCGCGCTCATCGTGGGCCTCATCGTCGTGCTGGCCGTTGCAGCCCTGCTGAGCCTGCTCATCTACCTCATCCAGCGAATCGACCGGCGGGTGGTCGATGTCAGGGACTCCCTTAAGGCGGCCGCCGCGAACACGGCCGACGCTGCCCTGATCCCGCAGGTCGCCGATGGCGTCGAGGCGGTGCTGGCGGAGGGCCTGAAGCACCACCTGTTCCTCGGCCGAGTGCTCGGGAAGGTGAAGTCGTGACGACCCTGGTCATCCTGACCGTTCTTGAAATCGTCCTGCTCGTGGCCGGGCTCGCGTTCTACCTGTACTGGGCGGGCACGCTGCTGACCCGGATCGCCGGGAACCTGGAGGAGTGCTCCGAGCTGGTCCGCACGATCGTGGGCCATGCGAAGATCATCGGGCCCGCGGTGGAGCACATCAACGAGACCGGCGGCGTGGTGGCCGGCGCCCTGCCGCTGCTCTACGGCATGGCCGAGGAGATCGTCGCCGACGTGACCCCGCGGCCCGAGCCGCCGGAAGTGCCCGAGCCCGCCAGGCCGGCGTCCGGCACCCGCCGGTCCCGGCTGCACGAGGCCGTCGGCTACGCTCCGCGCTAGCGGGCTGACCGGCCGTAACTGTTCTCAGTGCGACCCGGCATCCCGTTCTCGGTCAGGCCGGCCGGCTCGGTAGCATGTCGGCTAGGCCCAGATGAGGGAATCGGCGAGAGCGCCTCCGCGTGCCCGGAGCTCGCATGCGGTCGCTGCTGATGGGCCCCTGTGTTGAGCGAGCACAGCACCCATGAGAGCACAGCACCCATGAGAGCAAAGTGACCTTCTTCAGAACTCCAGCCCCAGCCCAGTCAGCCCCGCCGTTGCCCGAGTCTGGGGGTGGAGCGGCGGCACCTGACCGGCGGCTCGGCCAGCTGGCCACCGCGGCCATCCTCGTCTCCCTGGTCATCATGCTCTTTGCCGGCCTGCTGCGGGCTTACTGGATGCCGCCGCCGCTGAAGCTCACTTCCGCGCCGCCCTGGGAACTCGACATTCGGGGAGTATCGCCGCGGCTGATCGTTGCGGTCCTGTGGTGCTCCGCGCCGCTGGCAGCGCTCGGCGTCGGCGCGGCGCTGGTCGCGATTCGCCGGGGCATGCCGATGCCGATGCGGACGCTGCTGACCGCTGCCGGTATCGCCGTCGTCGCGATGACGGTACTGCCGCCGTTCGGCTCCACCGACACGCTGGACTATGCGGTTTACGGCCATATCCTCGGGCTCGGCCATAGCCCTTACGTCATGACGCCGCTGGACTATCGCCGCCTCACGCACGCCTCCGGTGTGCCGAGCGACTGGCAGAAGGATCCGAGCGTCTACGGGCCCCTCGCCACTGCCGAGCAGTACCTGGCGGCCAAGCTGGGCGGTGCGTCGCTGGCCACGACGGCGTTCTGGCTGAAACTCGTCAACGCGATCGGATTTGCCGCGATCGCGTACGTCGCCGACCGCCTGTTCCGGCGTAACCAGGCGGCACGAGCGCGGGCGCACCTGCTGTGGACCGCCAACCCGCTGGTCTTGTGGGCGGCGATCGCGGGCGGGCACGTGGAGCTGTTCGGGGCGGTTATTGGGGTGGCCGGCGTACTGATCGTCGACCGCCAGGTCTTCTCCCGGCCGGTGCTTAACGCCCTCATGGCCGGACTCTGCGTGGGCGCCGCGACCGATATCACTCTCCCGTTCGCGCTGTTCGGCCTGGCCCTGGCCTGGTCGCTCTGGCGTGCACCACGGCAGTTGCTGGCCGCGACCGCGGGAGGTGCCGCGGTCCTCGCGGCCTCCTACGCCTGGGCCGGGATGCCCGCCATCAAGGCAGTAACCGCGCGGGCTCAGACCGGCGAGGGCTGGGGATACTGGGGTTTCGTCTTCCACCACCTGGGCATCCCGCTGCATTACGCAGTGCCGGCGGCAGTGGTCCTGTTCTTCCCGGTTGCCTGGCTCGCGCTCACCCGGATGCCGCAAGGGCTCGACGACCGTCCGGCGGCCCGGGCCGCGCTGGCCCTGAGCCTGGCCTGGCTGCTGGTCTGGCCGCACCAGTTCGCCTGGTACAGCCTCATAGTGATCTGCGTCCTGATCTTCTTCCCGGCCTCGCGGCTTGACTGGCTGGCACTGACCTGGCTCGGGGTCATGACCTACGTCAACATGCCAGGCACCGGGATCGGGCAGACCCAGCGACTCGGGCACACGATCACCCGTCTCCAGAGCCTCGACCTGGACAAGCTCGCCCCGGTGTTCATGCTCGGGACGCTGGTCGCGATGCTGATCTGGTGCTTCAACCGGCAGTGGAATGCGACGCACACCACGACCGGGCCGGTAAGCCCTTAAGCCAGGGCTCCTGGCTAGCTACCCAGTCGCCATCCGAGGA
>JASHUE010000396.1:0-3099 GCA_030040195.1 Streptosporangiaceae bacterium
GGCCGCCGCCAGCACGATGACCTTGCGGCCGGGCTGGCGAGCGGGTTGGCCGGCCCACGGGTCGGCAACCGCGGCAGCGGCCCGCCCGGCCTCGGCCATGGCGCGCATCCGGTCGACGGCGCCCGCCAGCGCGAACTGCGCAGCTCCCAACCCTTCGACGAAGTAACCACGCCGGCATTGACCCGCGTCTTCCAGCGCGCGCAGCACCGGGTACAGCGCGCCGAACCCGCCAGCGACATGCTCGGCCACGGCCGCACCTCGAATCACGATGCCGTGCCGCTCCAGCAGAGCCAGGGCCTGCGCGTGCCGCCGCCTGGTCGGGTCCGCCTCCGGCGGCGGCAGCGCCGACCAGCGTCCGGTCACCGTCGGCGGTCCGGTCCTGGAGGGCAGCATCGGGCGTCCGTAGCTGCCGCGCCGGGCCGAACTCGGGCGCGGGCGTCCGTAGGAACGCGGGGGCGTGCCGGTGACGGGCTCCGCCGGGCCGGGCTCGCCGACCGACGCGACGGGCCGGCCGGCCGCGAGCACGGTGCGCAGTGGGGCCAGCGTGTCGTTGGTGAGCCGTCCGGCCCAGACCAGGTCCCAGATCGCGCTCGCGACATCCCGGTCGGTCACGGCCGGCTTCTGGTCAGCCTCCGCCGCCCTGGCCGCCATGACCCGGTCGGCGATGGCACGGTAGAACAGCGCGCCGCCGCCCGCGAGCGCGGCGAGCACCTCCTCGTGCACCCCAGTCATCGTGATCTCGGCGGGCTCGGGGATCAGCAGCGCCGCCGCCGCAGCAGGTGCCAGGACGATCCAGCCGTCGCCACCGGGCAGGGCGCCCGCGCCGGCCCACGCGATTTCGCCAGCTGCAGTCAGCTCATCGAGAAGGGCGGGGGAGTAGCCAGCCACCCGCGCCGGCAGTACGAGCGTCTCCAGCGCGGACGCAGGGATTTCCGCGCCGGCGAGCTGATCGATCACGTCATAGACGGCGTCGGCCGTCGCCGGCCTTGGCCTGCTGCCCATCGTGGCCTTGTCGGCGTGCTGCCAGGCGGGCAGGAAGGCCGCGAACGCCTCAGGCGGTGCGGGCTCGACCTCCTTGCGCAGCTTTGCCAGGCAGCGGCGCCTGAGCATGCGGAGCACGCCGGCCTCGCACCAGCTCGTTCCCGTCGAAGGGTGGAAATCGCCCTCGGAAATGGCTCCCTCGGCCGCAAGCCGTTGCAACGCGCCCGTCACCACCGCGACACCGAGGCCGTAACGCTGCGCGACTGCGGTCGCGCTGAACGGCCCGTGCGTGCGCGCGAAGCGCAAGACCAGGTCACGCAGCGGATCTGGGGTCGGCTCGGTGAACGCTTCGGGCACGCCGGTCGGCAGTGCGACCCCTAGTGCGTCGCGGAGCCGGCCCGCGTCCTCGATCGCGCTCCACCGTGTCTCACCGGCGATCCGGACCTCGAGCACCCGGCGCTGCCTGGCCAGGGACGCCAGCCAGTCCGCGGCCCGCTCGGGGTCGGCAGCGCGCTGCTCGACCTCCTCGGCACTCAGCGGCCCGAGGGCGCGGAGCATGTCCGCCACCGCCTCCGCGTCCCTGCACGTCCGCCCGGCTGCGAGCCGCTGCATCTCCCGCTCGGCCTCGTCGACCACCAGCGGATCGAGCAGCTCGCGCAGCTCTGCCTGGCCGAGTAGCTCGGCCAGCAGGGACGAGTCCAGCGCCAGCGCCTGGGCCCGGCGCTCGGCTAGCGGTGCGTCCCCTTCGTACATGAACGCGCCGACGTAACGGAACAGCACTGACTTGCTGAACGGCGACGCGGTCGTGGTCTCGACTTCTACCAGCCGGATCTTCCTGGCCGCGATGTCGCGCATCAGCGTGACCAGCCCGGGCACATCGAACACGTCCTGCAGGCATTCCCTGACCGTCTCCAGGACAACGGGGAACGTGCTGTACTGACTGGCGACCGCCAGCAGCTGCGCGGCTCGCTGCCGCTGCTGCCAGAGCGGAGTACGCCGGCCGGGCTGGCGCCGCGGCAGCAGCAGGGCGCGCGCAGCGCACTCGCGGAACCGCGACGCGAACAGCGCCGAGCCGCCAAGCTCGGCGGTCACGAGCTGGTCGACCTCTGCCGGGTCGAGCAGGGCGAGGTCGGCGGGCGGCGGGTCATCAGCGTCCGGCACCCGGATAACGATGCCGTCGTCGGTGTGCAGGGCCTGCACGTCCATCGCGCCGTACCGCTCGCGCAGGCGCGCGGCTATGGCCAGCGCCCATGGCGCGTGCACCTGGGCGCCGTAGGGACTGTGCAGAACCAGCCGCCAGTCGCCGAGTTCATCGCGGAACCGCTCAAGCACGAGGGTGCGGTCGTCGGGCAGGTAGCCGGTAGCCTCGCGCTGACTGGCGAGATAGGAGACCAGGTTGGCGGCCGCCAGGTCGTCCAGGCCTTCGGCCCGCAGCCTGGCGATGGCCTCCGCCTCTGGCCGGGCGCCAAGCTCGCGGGTGAACGCACCGATCGCCGCGCCCAGCTCGGCCGGCCGGCCCGGCGCGTCGCCGTGCCAGAACGGAAGCCGTCCCGGCTGACCGGGCGCCGGGGACACCAGTACCTGATCGGCGGTGATGTCCTCGATCCGCCACGACGTGGCTCCGAGCACGAAGACGTCGCTGACCCTGGACTCGTAGACCATCTCCTCGTCTAGCTCGCCCACCCGGCGTGAGTGCCGGCCGGGCCGCTCCGATTGGCCGCCAGCCAGGAACACGCCGAACAGCCCCCGGTCGGGGATGGTGCCGCCGTTGCTGATCGCGAGCCGCTGGCTGCCCGGCCGGCCGCTGAGCACGCCCGTCGTCCGGTCCCAGACCAGGCGGGGTCGCAAGCCGGCGAAGTCTTCACTGGGGTACCGGCCGGCCAGCATGTCGAGCACCGCATCCAGCACGGGCCTGGTGAGCCCGCTGAACGGAGCGGCCCGCCGCACCACGCGTTCCAGGTCAGTGACCCCCCAGTCGTCCATCGCGGTCATCGCCACGACCTGCTGAGCCAGGACATCCAGCGGGTTACGTGGCATCCGCAACTGCTCGATCCGGCCCGCCCGCATCTGGTGAGTCACGACCGCCGCCTGTACCAGGTCGCCCTGGTACTTGGGGAA
>JASHUE010000397.1:0-3942 GCA_030040195.1 Streptosporangiaceae bacterium
CAGGTACACGGCCCGGCCGCGGAGGCACTCGCCCACCTGGAGCAGGTGCTGCAGGTCGAGCTCAACGCCGCCGCCGAGAACCCGCTCGCGGACGCTCGCAGCGGCCAGGTCCTGCACAACGGGAACTTCCACGGCGCCTACCTGGCCCTGGCGCTCGACAGCGCCCGGCTGGCGCTGTGCGCGGATGCAGCCCTCTCGCCGGCCAGGCTCGCCGCGCTCACGCATCCGGAACGGACCGGGCTGCGGGCATTCCTCGCCGACGGCGCCGACGGCAGTTCCGGCATCATGATCCTCGAGTACACCGCCAGCGCCGCGCTTGCCGAACTGCGCGGACTGGCCGCGCCGGTCTCCCTCGGCACCGCCGTGCTGTCGCAGGGAGCCGAGGAGCACGCCGCCTTCTCGCCACAGGCTGCCCGCGCCGCGGCCGCCATGGTCCCGCGGCTGCGCACGGTTCTTGCGTGCGAGCTCGTCGCCGCGGTCCGCGCGCTGCGCCAGCGCGGCACCGAGCCCGCAGGTACCTCGCTGCGCACGGTCTACGATCGGTGCCTGCGCTGCCTGCCCGCCGACGACGAGGACCGCCCGCTCGACACCGACATCGCCGCCGCCGAGAAGATCATCGCCGCGCTCGCCGATGGTCAGACGTCTGAGCCGGGCCACGACCGGGAACGCGGAGGAGGCGCACCAGATGACTGACCCGGCCGTCCGGGCAATCGACTACCACACTGCCGGGGAACCGTTCCGCATAGTCGCCGACCCTCCGGTCCAGATCCGCGGCAGCACGGTCGCGCAGCGGCGGGCGAACGCGGCCAGCGACCCGGAGGTTAACCGGCTCCGCCAGCTCCTGTGCTATGAGCCCCGCGGCCACGCAGACATGTACGGGGCTTTCATCACGCCGCCCGATGATGCCGGCGCAGACTTCGGAGTGCTGTTCTGGCACAAGGACGGGTTTTCCACCGCCTGCGGGCACGGAACCATCGCCCTCGGCGCGTGGGCGCTGCACACGGGGCGGGTCGAGTTCAGCGCGACCGGGCTCACCGATGTCGTCATCGACGTCCCGTCCGGCCGGGTGACGGCGCGCGTGCATGCGGAGGGTCAGCGCATTACCGCCGTTGACTTCGTCAACGTGCCGAGCTACGTCAGCTCGCGGGACGAGCCGGTCGCCACCTCGAGGGGCGAGGTCCGGGCGTCGATCAGCTTCGGCGGCGCCTTCTATGCCAGCGTGGACGCGGCCTCGCTCGGACTCAGGGTCGCACCGGAGCACCTGCCCGACCTGATCGTCCTCGGGCGCCAGATTAAACAGCAGCTCTCCGATTCCCCTGCCGCCGAGCACCCGTCCGATCGGCGACTCAACGGTATTTACGGAACTATCATCTACGACCATCTCGGTCGCGACCAGGCCGGAGATCTGCACCAGCGCAATGTCACGATCTTCGCCGACGGCGAGGTCGACCGGTCGCCGTGCGGCTCGGGGACCTGCGCGCGGCTCGCGGACCTGACCGCGTCCGGGCAGCTTGCCCCTGGCCAGGCTCTCATTCACGATTCGATTGTCGGGACGAGATTCCGGGCGCGCGTGCTCGACCGCATGGCGGCTGACGGCCACGACGGCGTGATTCCGCAGGTCACGGGGATGGCGTACAAGACCGGCGAGCACACGTTCTGCGTTGATCCAGATGACGAGCTGACGCCGGGCTTCGTCTTGCGCTGATCCTCCGGCCTACCGCGTTACCTGGCCTGGGCCTGGCTTCCATACCTGGCGCGCGACCCGCAGGAAGTTGCCGCCCATGATCGCGGCAATGTCGGCGGCCGGGTAGCCGCGGCGGGCGAGCTCCGCCTCCAGCGGCGCGAGTTGCTCGGGCGGGAAGAAGTCGACTCGGCCTGCCCGCCGGTAGCTCTCCGGGAAGATCTGAGCGTTCGACAGCTCGCGATCGAGGTCGTCAAGGTCAAAGACATAGTCGGTGCCGATGCCGACGTGGTCCGGTCCGACGAGCTCGACGGCATAGTCAATGTGGCGCGCCATCGCCTGGACGCTGATGTCGTTGTCGCCCAGGAAGATGCCGACGCCATTGATCCCGATGACTCCCCCGGTGGCGGCGCAGGCACGAGCCTGGTCGTCGCGGATGTTGCGCTCGTGATCCCATACGCCGCGCATGGCCGAGTGGCTGAAGATGACCGGGCTGGCCGAGAGCTCCAGCGCGTCCATGGACGTCCGGTACCCGCAGTGGGAGACGTCCACCATCATGCCGACGCGGTTCATCTCATGAACCACCGAGCGGCCGAACTCGGTCAGGCCGGTGTCGTCCGGAGCGTGACAGCCGAAACCGGCCAGGTTCTCCGCGTTGTAGGTGAGCAGCATCGACCGCACTCCGAGGTCGTAGTAGGCCTGGACCATGCCGATCTCGCCGCCGAGCGGGTTGGTGTCCTCTAGGTCGAAGCCCACGACCAGCCGCCCCTGCTGCTGCGCTGCCAGCAGCTCGTCGACGGTCGACACCAGGGCGAACGTCGTGCTGCTGAGCAGGATCTGCCGCCGCCAGGAGCCGAGGACACGCATGGTGGCGTCAATGTCGTGGGGCGCGAACCCGACGTTCACCGACACGTAGCTGACGCCAGCATCGAGATACCGGCGCAGCGGAGCGACGTCATAGTCGGCCCGCAGCGGCAGGCAGCAGTGCTGCTCCCAGGCGAACGGGCTCGTGATCCGGGCGGCCTCGCCGACCTGCTGGGTCGCTGTCACCGGTCAACCTCCCTTGACTGAACCCGTCCGACGCGCGGGCGGCCTGATCGGGCCTGCGTGCCGTTGAGATCCTGCCTTGCGGCCGTTCGGGAGCTAGACGAAGATGACGGCCATGGGTCAGCCTACCGACGATTTGACGGCGCTCACAGAGCAGGTCACGAAGCTAGTAGGGACCACAAACAAGATAAGCAAAGCCCTGGGTGCCGCGGCCGGGAAGCTGGCCGACGCCGGGAGTTCTCGCGAGGCTGACTCTCCGTCACTGGATCTTGTCCTTGACCAAGTGGCGGCGGAGCGGGAGGCGATAAATGCCCACACGGACAGCCTGACCACCAAGGCCGGACTCGTGCTGGGCTTCGCCGGGATTCTCGTCGGCCTCAGCGCCACCGCACAACAAGTGGACTTCAGCAGTTTCTATTTCCGGATAGGGCTATGGGCGGCGGTCCTGGCAGCGTTGCTTGCGGCCGTAGCGCTCGTTCCCCTTTCGCGTTACCCGAAGCTCAACCTGGATAACTGTGAAGGCCAACTTTCCGACACTGAGGGCGACGGGACCGGCAGGCGCCCGGAGTACAAGATCGCCACGACCCAGGCCGAGGACGCCGCGCGCATCAGGCTTCTGAGATTCCAAGTCGCCATGGTGAAAAAGGCCAGGTGTATTTCCAGCGGGAAACAGTGGCTTGTCTCCGGCTCAGTGCTATGTCTTTTCGGAGCCGCGGGTTTGGTGGTCGCTGGAACGCTGCTAGCGGGAGGCTCTCACCTCCTTTGGTGATTAGCAAGACAGCCGTTTCCTCAGGGGACCGCCTTACCGGGATTTCGTCCCAGGGCGTCCCAGGCATTGTTCCCAACGAGCTGCCCGTCTTCGACTACCAGAGCGCGTAGTACACCCGGCGCAGCGAGGTCAGGCTGCCGGCCTCAGCGGTAGGCCAGAGGCCGCCCCGCCAGGGACGGCTCATGCCGGGAACATGTGGGTACTCGCTGGACAGTCTCCTGTGAGGAGCAGCGCCTCGATCATGGCGCCGTTCACCAATAAAGTGGGCAGCCTCGTCGCGATCTCCGCCGCGTCCATCACGGCGTCGGCGACGAACTCGGGCGTCGGCGGGCCACCCACCGGCGCCAACGATTCTCAGCGCTGATCCGGATCTGATTCTCAGGGTTATTCCAGGTCCTGAGGCTACACAGGTCCAGGGGGATACGACTGCCTGCCCCGCAGGCGT
>JASHUE010000398.1:0-4734 GCA_030040195.1 Streptosporangiaceae bacterium
GGGCGCTGAGCCCTGACTGTTCCCCCAGCTCCTCCTGACTCAGCTCAGGTGCCAGCCTGTGGCGGCGAAGCAGCCCGCCCAAACCCTCCGCCCGGTCCGGCCTGATCTGCTCGCATCTCGTCCTCCAGCGCCCCAGTGGGCGCACAACGCGTATCAATGAGCATATTCCGGGCATGCAGCCGTGAAGGCTTCCGGGAACTCCTCGGACAGCGTTCCTGGCCCCGCGCCGGCAACTGTCGCGTCCTGTGACGGCATGCCGGCGATCATCCAGGCAGTACGGCGCCCTGGCCGCCGGCGACCTGCGGTCGTCCCATACGAGCGGTGGACGCTAATTCGGTGTCGCGTCGCGGCTCGCGGCATTCAAGATCGTTTCGAGTAGCTCGCGGGTGTGCGGCTCGTCGAGAGTCTCGTTGATCCACGTGGCGGCATCGGCACGCTCAGGCGAGCGAGGGTTCGGCGTCAGCCAGTCTGTGGCGGCGGTCTCGGTGATGTGCCCGAGCTGCGCAATGAGCATCGAGAAGTGTCCGCGCCGAGTGACCGTCCCTGGTCCGCCGGCGTCCCGGTAGGCCCGGATCAGCGCGCGGGTCCGGCCTGGGTCGGCGCGGGCGAACTCGAACAGTACGCACCCAAGTTCCTGGCTTGGGTCAGCAGGGCCGCTGTTTTCCCAGTCGATGACGCACACTCCGCCCTGCGCGGTCGGCAGTACGTTGTCGGCCCACAGGTCGCGATGGCAGGTGCGGATCAGTTCCGGAGACTCGATCCAGGACTCCAGCGCGACCAGCTCATCACGCAGTCCGGCCAGCCGCGGAGCGAACGGCGCCCCAGCCGCGCCAAGCTGGCCGACTAACTGGTCCCAGCGATCGGCGCCAACGGGTTCGTGATACCACGGATCCAAAGGACGGGGGTCGTTGACTGACACGCGGTGGATGGCGGCCACGACCGCACCCACCCGAGCCGGATCCAGCCTCGGGTCGGGGGCTTGCAGGTCTACCCACTCATACACCCTGGCTTGCCTACCTCCCAGGGTCGCCAACACGAGTCCATCGGTGGTGCGCCGCACCTGGGGCGCTGGCACCCCGGCGGCGCAGGCTGCCTCCTGGAACGCTGCCGCCATCCGTACTTGGTCCTCATCGCACGGACGGAACGGCACCTTCACCGCCCAGCTCCCCTCGGTGGTATCCAGCCGCCACACCAATCCCTGTTTTCCTCGCGCGACCGGCCCGTCCGACAGCCTGGTCGGCGTGCCGAGATCGAAGCGCCGGGCGAGATCCGCGGCATCCACCAGGCCACCCCACCACAGGCGCGCGGACAGCGCGAGGACAACGACGGTGCGATCCGCTTACTCAGATGACCGGAGACCCGACCCGCAGCGCCGTTAAGGTCCCGTCAGCGACCGGTTCCCGGACCGGGCTCGACGCAAAACTCGTTGCCTTCTGAGTCGCGCATACCCGTGATCGCGGCGTCGCGCCGGATGACTGTCGCGCCCAAAGCCTCCAGCCGCGCGACTTCCGCGGCCATTCCCGCGGGCGCGCGCAGATCCAGGTGCAGCCGGTTCTTGGCGGTCTTTGGTTCAGGAACCTGGTTGACCACATGTTGGGAGCACCCTCCTCGGGCTTGGTGTTTCCGGCGGCGATGCGCTTGTTCAGGAAGGCCTGAGCTTCGGTGTGGCAGCGGATCTGCGTGCCGGCGACCCAGTGGACGGCGGAACTCCCGGTCCACTCCCCTGCGGGGCCGCCATCGACACGGTGGACGCGAGAGTGCCGGACGAAAGATGTTACGTTCGACGCCCCTGAGTGCCGCAGGTGGCGTGGTAACCGTTGGCCACTTCGGCGCGGGTAGCACCACTTGCCTCGGTGCCCCTGGCCTGGGAAGGCCTCCCCTTGTGCCACGTTATGCCATGTTGGCACGCTGGCCCCTAATGCACGAACGCGGGCTGCGGGACTGGGCGCGGTGACGCCGGAACGCCGAGGCCGCCGGCGGCAAGTTAGGGGAGAGGCCATGACGCTGATGACAGGCCTGAGGATGACCGCAGGCGGCGGCAGGCGGGCAAGCGGATCGCGGCGGGCGCGTGCCTTCGTGGTGGTAGCGGCGGTTTCGTGCGGGGCGCTACTGGCCGGGACGGGCCTGGCGTCGGCCGCCGCAAGCGCGCCGACGGCGGCGCCGCGGGTGCACTGGGGCTTGGCGGAGGAGGTGCCGGGCCTGGGGGCGCTGAACGCCGGCGGGAACGCTGCGGTTAATTCGGTGTCGTGCTGGCGCCAGGATGACTGCGCGGCGGGCGGGTTCTACACCGACGCCAGCGGGCATCAGCAGGCGTTCGTGGTGACCGAGCACAACGGTGTGTGGGGCAGGCGGCGGAGGTGCCCGGAACGGCGGCGCTGAATGGCGACACTAGCGCGTCCAGCGCCCAGGTCAGCGCGCTGTCCTGTGCCCCGAGCGGATACTGCGCCGCGGCCGGCGACTACGACAGCGCCGGGACGCAGCAGGTCTTCGTGGTCAGCGAGACGAATGGCCGGTGGGGAACCGCCCGGGAGATACCCGGTGTCGGCAAGCTGAATGTCGGCGGCGACGCCGCGGTCAACACGGTGTCATGCCCGTCGGCGGGCAACTGTGCCGCCGGCGGTTACTACCAGACCGCCGTGCCGGAGGGGACCCCGATCGGCCAGGACTCGCAGGCGTTCGTGGTCAGCCAGACCCGCGGCCGGTGGGCCACCGCGGAGGAGGTGCCGGGTATGGAGGCACTGAGCCCTCCGCCGTTTCAGGTCAACGTCGTCGACACGGTGTCGTGCGCATCAGCGGGCAATTGCACCGCAGGCGGGTTCTGGGCTGCCGGTCCCAACGGTGCCCCTGGTCACGGCCAGTCAGGCGGCTTCATGGTCAGCGAGGTGAACGGCCGCTGGCACCAGCTCGTGCTGCCCACTGGCGGCGGAGGGAGCCGCTGGGTGTCGTGCTGGCATGCCGGTGACTGCGTCTCGGCTGGCACCGACCGCGTGAACATCCAGACCAACGGCCGCTGGGGCAAGACGCTCACGTTCGCCGCCCTCAGCAGCAAACCGATCCTCGCGATTTCGTGCCCGTCGGCTGGGAACTGCACGCTCGGCGGCGTACTTGGGTACTACCCGGTTGACCAGTTCGAGCTGCCGAGCGGTGGGTACGTGCTGAACGAGCGGAACGGCCACTGGGGCAAGGCGATCGGCGTGGCCGGTCCGGCGAACCTAGGCCAGATCGACTTGATGTCCTGCCCGTCGGCCGGGAACTGCGGTGCCGCCGGGAACGCCAACCCCAGCTTCGACAACGAGGGCAACCCGATATCCTCGGCGTTCGTGGTCGGCGAGCGGGACGATCGCTGGGCCACCTCGGAACAGCCGCCCGGCCTGCCGAAGCTCAACGCCGGCGACAACTCGTCGGTCAACTCGGTGTCCTGCCCGTCGGCGAGCGCCTGCACCGCTGGCGGGTCCTACACCGACGCTTCCGGCCACTCCCAGGCGTGGGTGGACGGGTGAAGAAGTCGGTCGACGCGGGCATGGGTGATCACCGCCCCTGGGTGGGGTCCGCGCGCGAGCAGCTCACGGCGATCAAGATTGACCGCGGCGTGCCCCCGCGTCAGTACACGAACCTGCAACCGGCAGCGTCACCGATCCGGCCCAGCGCGAACAACTGCGCGAGAGGGTGACCGCGTCACCGGCAGCCCAGGGCCATTCCGCCTCACATCACCGACCCTGCCGTGCTCGACCGGATCGCGGACCTGGCCTGGAGGACATTCTTAACTCCGTGGGGGAGTGGGCGGCACTGGCACCAGCTCGCTAAACCACGTCTGACCTGGGAGCCGGTGAGCGGGATCGAACCGCTGACCTGCCGTTTACAAGGAGCCCGGCTCACCGCCCCGTGCGCTCTGCCTACACAACGTCGCAGCGAACTGCCCAGAATGCCCTGAACGCACTGGCCATCACTGCGTCGTTATTCCATGCGCCATTCCACACGTACTCCGAGTATGGAGCAGGTCTGTCACAACGCGTGCACACCGCGGGTGCCGCAGGCGGTCCACCCCTTACTCCAGTCACGAGGTGGGCCGCAGGCGGGGGGACGGTTGCAGGAATGTGACGTCGGACATAGCGCCGAGCCGGGACGATCGGCCAAGAGTCGGTGCCCAGAATCGGCTGAGCAGCGCGATCGCCGTAGCCTTGGCTTCTGGTTTGGGCAGCGGGGTTAACTTCGAGCACGAGAATGCCGCGATGCAGGCCGACTGCTAGGGCATCGGTCACTCCAGCGACGGCTAGGGCGTCGCCGCGGACGGGATCGTCATCCGGCTCAGCCACTTTGCTGAATCCCAGATCCGCACCGTGCCGTCGCTGCCAGCGGAGGCCAGCCGCTGCCGGCCCGCCACCGTCACCGCGCACACGCCGGTGACCGAGTCGTGGTGGCCTTCCAGGACCATTGCTGCGTCCTGACTTTCGGCCTGGGCCCAGCGTGCCCGGTACGGCACCCCTGGCCTGGCGGCCAGCCTGGTGCCAAGCTTCTCCACGGCGTCGGTGACGCTGAACAGCGCTGCCCGCTCGCCCGGCCCGCGGTCGGCGGCTTCCGGGGTCAGGCTCAGCAGCCGCACCCTGTTCCGCGCACCCGGCGTTGCGCGGCCCGCAGCAGAGAGCAGGAGCCGCCGCACGTCGGCGTGCAGGAGGTAGCCGTCGTCGCGAAGCAGCGTGTCGATGATCCCCCCGGCGCCGGCAAGGTCGGGCAGCG
>JASHUE010000399.1:0-5369 GCA_030040195.1 Streptosporangiaceae bacterium
CGGGCGGTTCCGGACACGGCCTCGACCGGCTCGCCGAGCGACTGCAGTTCCCTGACCGTGACCGGCCGCATGGCCGGGGCAAGAACGAGTTCCTCTCCGCGGTGAACGGTGCCGGCCGGCAGCGTGCCGGTAACGACAGTGCCGCTGCCGCTCATGCTGAAGGCCCGGTCGATCCAGATGCGCACCGGCGCGCCGGGGTCCGGCTCCGGCATGGTCTTGCCCAGCTGCTCCAGCGCGGCCAGCAGCTCGGGCAGGCCGGCTCCGGTTTGCGCGCTGACCGCTACGGCCGGGACGGCACCCAGGCTCGTCTTCGCGATGTGATCGGCGGCCTGCGCCATCGCCGCGGCCGGATCAGCCAGATCGCTCTTGGTGATCACCAGCAGCCCGTTGCTGATGCCAAGGGCGTCTATGACGGCCAGGTGCTCGGCCGACTGCGGCATCCACCCCTCATCAGCCGCGACCACGAACAGCACCGCAGGGACCGGCCCGGCGCCGGCCAGCATGTTCGGCACGAACCGCTCATGACCCGGCACGTCGACGAACGCGATCTGGTCGCCGCTGGCCAGCGTGAGCCAGGCGAAGCCGAGGTCGATGGTCATGCCACGGCGTCGCTCCTCGGCCCACCGGTCGGGCTCCTGGCCAGTCAGCGCGCGAATCAGCGCGGACTTGCCGTGATCCACGTGCCCCGCGGTGACTACGACGTGCATGTCACTCATCTCAATCCTGCGCGCTCAGCCGGCCGCGGCAATCACGGCGGCCTGGAGCAGCTCGTCATCGGCCGGATCGACCGCCAGGAGGTCCAGCAGCAACCGCCCGTCCTCCAGCCGGCCGACCACGGCCGGCATGGCACCGCGGCGCACGGACTCCCCGGCCCGCAGCGGTTCGGCCAGCTCTGCTGGCAGGCTGATCGCCGCGCTGGCCAGGTCGAGGCCGGGAGCCCCGCCGCCGCCGACGGCTGCCGACGAGTCCCGGGCCCGCGCGTCAATGCTCGCTTCAGCCAGGCTGCCGGCGAGCGTCCTGGCGCGCCGACCAAGCTGCCCCTGGTCGGTTGCGAGCGCCTCGACGACCGGCGGCGGCGGGCCAGCCAGCGTGGCCTCCAGCGCCGCTACCGTCAGCTTGTCCACCCGCAGCGCCCTGGCCAGCGGATGCCTGGCCAGGGCTGTGATCACCTCAGATCGCCCGAGAAGCAGCCCGGCCTGCGGACCGCCAAGCAGCTTGTCCCCGCTCGCGGTGACCAGGGCCGCCCCGGCGCCCAGCCAGCTGGTGGCATCGGGCTCGTCCGGCAGCAGCGGATGCGGCCGCAGGAGTCCTGACCCGATGTCCCCGACGACCGGCACGCTCAGGCCGGCTAGATCGCCGACCGAGGCACTCGAAGTGAAGCCCTCGATCCGGTAGTTGGACGGATGGACCTTGAGGATGAAGGCAGTCAGCGGGCCGATGGCGGCGGCGTAGTCGGCCGCGGTGGTCCGGTTCGTGGTGCCGACCTCGCGGATCTTCGCGCCCGTCGACTCGATGAGGTCGGGCAGCCGGAAGCCGTCGCCGATCTCAATCAGCTCGCCCCGGCTGACAATGATCTCCCGGCCTGCCGCCAGCGCGGTCGCGGCCAGAACCAGCGCCGCCGCGTTGTTGTTCACCACGTGAACCGCCTGCGCCGCCGGCACAGCCGCGGCCAGGGCAGCCAGCATGCCGCGGCCGCGCCGGCCGCGCAGCCCCGACGCGAGATCGAACTCCAGGTCGGTGCAGCCGGCGGCAGCCTGGACGGCCGCGCGAGCGGCGACCGACAACGGCGCCCGGCCAAGGTTGGTGTGCAGCAGCACGCCAGTGGCGTTGATCACTGGCGTCAGGGAGGCGGCCAGCGCGGGCAGGCCATAGAGTGCTGCGTCCGCGACCTCGCCCGGCTCGATCTCCCCCGACCGTGCGCGGTCCTGAGCACGGCGAACGGCGGCCACCACAATGGCCCGGCCGAGCCTGCGCTCGGCAGCGGCGAGCCGGGGATCGGCCAGCACCGCGTCAGTGCGCGGCGTGAGCCTGCGGACGTCCACGAGCGCGACCATACCTGCCTCCTCGCGCGAGCAGGGAGAGGCATGAAGCTCTCTTCTGGCCCGATTTACCAGCACTTTGCCGAAGCAAAGCCGCCGCCTGGTGCGGGACATGTGCGAGTCTTGAACATCCGATTCCGCGAGGAGTGAGCAGTGATGAACAGTCAGGTCAGTATTCGGCGCAGCCGCGGGGTGGTGAGCGGAGTCGCGCTAATACTGCTCGGCGTGTGGGGCGGCCTGGCGCCGTTCGTCGGGCCCGATATCCACTTCGGCTACACGCCGGACAAGGCCTGGGCGTACACGACCGGACGACTTTACCTGTCGGCTATTCCCGGTGGCGCCGCGCTCATCGGCGGGCTCCTGATATCCGTCACCCGCAGCCGCGCGATCGCTGCCATCGGCGGCGTACTCGCCGCGCTCGGCGGAGCCTGGTTCGTCGTCGGCGCGGGCGTCACGACGAACGTGCTCAAGTACACGTCGATCACCACGGGGACACCGTTCGCGAGCACGACGCTCCGCGTGTACCTGGAGGGAGTGGCGCTCTTCGGCGGAGTCGGCGCGCTGATCATCTTCTTCGGCGCCCTCGGCTGCGGCCGGCTCTCCCTGGTGACAGCCAGGGACGTCGCCGCGGCCGAGGCCGACGGCACCTATTACAACGATTACGCGGCCGCATCCGGCACCAGCGCGGGTGGCACGGCCGGCTACCCGGCGAGCACAGGCCCGTTCCCCGCCGCCACGGAGTACCCGGGCTCCAGCACTGGCCAGTTCCCCACCGCGGCCGGCCAGTTCCCGAGCTCCTCCGGCCAGTTCACGCGGCCGGCGAGCTTCCGGCGCCCGGACGACTACTCAGGTCCGACTGCGCCATTATCTGAGCCGCCCGCGGAGCCGCCGACCGAGACCGCGTAGCGAGCCCGCTCGGCGGCCCGCGATAGCGGAGGCGGACGGGAATCGAACCCGCCGACGGCGCTGAGCGCCGTCCACCGGTTTTGAAGACCGAGGGGACCACCAGGAACCCAGACGCCTCCGGAAGCTGACCCTACCGGCGGCTCAGGCCACCCGGCGGGCGCCGGGCCCCGGCTTCGGCGTCACATTGCGGGCCGAGTTCAGCACGTGCCCGTCGACACAGATCAGCTCCAACTCGACGTGCGCGCCGCAGTCCCGGTGCGTCAGCACCACCGGCGGGCCGGCCGGCTCGGAGGCATGCTTGTCGCCCCAGGTCATCAGGGCCACGATGACCGGGAACAGGTCGAGGCCCTTCTCCGTCAGCCGGTACTCGCTCCTGGGTCGCTGGCCGGGTTCGCGATAGGGCATCCTGCGCAAGAGTCCGTCGTCGACCAGCCGGGACAGGCGGTTGCTCAGCACCTGACGCGGCGCCCCGGTCCGCCGCTGCATGTCGTCGAACCTCCGGATGCCGTTAAATGCCTCCCTGAGCACCAGGAACGTCCACTTCTCGCCGACGATCGAGAGCGCGGCCGCGATGTTGCACTTCGCCGGGTCGTAGTCGATTGCCCATGAGCTCATGCCAGAAGGCTAGGTCTACTTGACAGACTTAGCAAGACCTTGGCAGGCTGGGTCTATGGACGGAACCCTGGCTCCCCTCGGGGCCACAGCCACCGGCCCTATGCCGCAAGGTCGCCTGGCGCAAGGCACCGTGCCGTCAGGCCGGTATTACGTCCGGACCGCCAATCCGGGCGACGCGGCTCGCATCCGCGACTTCATCTGCGGGCTGTCGGTCAGAACCCAGTACTTCCGGTTCTTCACCGCCGTCGCGCCGCCGAGCTCTGGCCTGCTCCGGGCGCTGGGCGGAGGCAGCGGCCCGGCCGACATCCTCCTGGTCACCGACGACTCGGGTGCGGTCGTCGGCCATGGCATGGCCGTCGACGGCCAGGCCGGACGAACGCACACCGCGGACATCGGCCTTGTCCTCGCGGACTGGTGGCAGGGCCAGGGTCTCGGCACGACACTGCTCAGCCTGCTCACCGAGCGGGCCGCGCAGCGCGGAGTGGAGGCCCTGGTACTCGAGGTCCTGCCCGACAACCGCAGAATGCTGGGGATCATCGAGCGCCGCTGGCCGCACGCGAGCTGGAAGCGGGGGCCTGACGCGACCACGATCACGGCGGAGCTCATTCGGCCAGACCTCGACTACTCGGCCTTCCCCGGCCAGCTGCTGGCCGCGCAGCTGCTCGACTGCGCCGCCCGCGCTGCGAGCTGAACCACAGTGCCAGCCAGCGAGGAGCACCCCGTGGAGCGTCCAGCAGGCCACACGCCCGACGGCACACCCGACGCGGTGACCGACAGGTCGCGCACGTACTCATGGTCCGACCCGGCTATCGCCGCGGTCGCCGCCCGCGAGCTAGCAGGCCGTGACTTCTTCGGCAAGCTCACGAGCGGTGAGCTGCCCGTCCCGCCGGTCGCCGAGACCCTCGGCTTCACCCCGGTGTTCGTCAAGGATGGCGTTGCCAGGTTCGAGCTTGATCCGCAGGAGTTCCACTACAACCCGATTGGGTCCGTCCACGGCGGCGTGATCGCCACGCTTTGTGACTCAGCCTGCGGCTGCGCGGTGCACAGCCTCCTCCCCGCCGGCGCGTACTACACCAGCCTCGACCTGAGCGTGAAGTTCCTGCGCCCGGTGACGACCGCGACCGGCCGACTGGTCTGCGAGGGCACGGTCGTGCACCTGGGCTCCCGGTCCGGGCTCGCTCAGGCCATCCTGACCGGTCCGGACGGCAAGCTCTATTGCCAGGCGACAAGCAGCTGCATGATCTTCCGCTGACCCGACCGGACAAACCGGATGCGCAGGCGCGACCGCACGCTCAGTGCGCGTACAGCGCGTCGATGACGTCGGCGTACTTCGCGTGCACCACCCGGCGCTTCAGCTTCAGCGTCGGCGTCAGCTCCTCGCTCTCGGCCGTCCACTCCACCGGCAGCAGACGCCAGTACTTGATCTGCTGGACCCGGGCTAGCCGCGAGTTGGTCTCATCGACCGCCCGGCCTACTTCGGCCAGGACGGTCGGGTCAGCCGCCAGCTCGGCCAGGGACTCCGCCTTGACGCCGTGCGCCTTGGCCCAGCCGGGCGCCACGGAGCTGTCGAGGGTCAGCACCGCCACCAGGTAAGGTCGCCGGTCACCATAGGCCAGAGCCTGGCCGATCAGCGGGTGGGCGACCAGCAGGTTCTCGACCGCAGCGGGCGAGACGTTCTCGCCGCCCGAGGTGATGATCAATTCCTTCTTGCGGTCAACGACCGAGACGAAACCGTCGGCATCGATGGAGCCGATGTCTCCGGTATGCAGCCAGCCGTCGGCGTCGATCAGCTCCGCGGTCTGCTCCGGC
>JASHUE010000400.1:0-7460 GCA_030040195.1 Streptosporangiaceae bacterium
CTGTACAACCTGACCGGGCACCCGGCGGTCTCGATTCCGGTGCCCGCGGCCGGCCTGCCAGTCGGGCTGCAGCTAGCTGGCCGGCGCGGCGCCGACATGGCTTTGCTCCGCCTGGCCGAGGCGGCCGAGGCGGCGCTCTGCCCGTCCGGTGGCCGAGCACGCAAGCCCATCTGGCCGGGCGCCGGGCCGTCCGGTGAGTAAGGAGTGAGGGCATGACGCCGATAGTGAAGCGCCGCACCATCGAGCTGGCCGGGCTGGCAGTTCCGCTGATCGAGGTCACCGGGTCGGCCGGCGGCCCGCTGCTCACGGTGATCGCGGGCGTGCATGGCTGCGAGTACGCGTCCATGGCGGGCGTCCGGCGCTGGTGCCAGGACCTCGCGCACGCGGACCTGCGCGGCCGGGTCAGGGCGGTGCCGGTGCTGAATCTGCCGGCTTTCCGCTCGCGCACCCCGTTCGTCGTGCCGGAGGACGGCAAGAATCTGAACCGCTGCTTCCCTGGCGCCGCTGACGGAACGCTGGCCGAGAGGCTGGCCTACGACGCCTTCCATCAGCTGATCTCGGGATCGGACGCGTACGTCGATGCGCACTGCGGCGACATGGTTGAGGCGCTGCAGCCGTTCGCGCTCTACGAGAGCGGCCCGGCCGAGAGCCGGGCCCGCGAGCTGGCCACGGCCTACGGGCTGCCGTACGTAATCCGGCAGGAGCGGGGACCCGAACAGGCGGTGGCCGGCACGAGCAGCGGGGCGGCGGCCGAGGCCGGCATCCCCGCGATCACCGCCGAGGCCGGCGGGTGCGGTCTGGTGGAGGAGCATGCGGTCGCCATGCACGTGGCCGGCCTGAACGGCGTGCTGCAGGTCCTCGGCATGACCGACGGCCAGCCCGGCGGGGACCTGCAGCCGACCTACCTCGGCCGGTTCCTGTGGCTGCGCTGCAAGCGAGCGGGCTGGTGGGAGCCGGCCGTCACCGCCGGGCAGCGCCTCACCGCGGGCCAGCTCATCGGAACCGTCGGCAGCCTGGACGGGGCGGAGGTGCAGGAAACAATCACGGCGCCCGTGGATTCCGTGGTCACCTTCCTGACCAGCTCGCCGGCCGTCTCCGACGACGGGCTGCTGATCGGGCTCGGCGCTGACTAGCGGACATGGCCAGGTCCGGCGCTCCTGACCAGCCATGCGGGGGCAAAACCCGGTGACCGCAGGCTCGCCGCGATAGTAGACATGACTCGTGCGCAGTGAGCCGATACTCGTGCGCCCGGGCCAGCCGGGCGACCTGGAGGACTTGTACCGGATCTGCTTGCTGACGGCCGACGCGGGCGAGGACGCGACCCGCCTCTACAGCGACCCCAAATTGCCAGGGCACATCTGGGCGGCGCCCTACGCCATTTTCGAACCCTCGCTGGCCTTCGTGGCGCAAGACAGCGAGGGCGTCGGCGGTTACGTCGTCGCGGCCCTCGACACCACTGCGTTCGAGCAGCGCCTGGAGCAGGAGTGGTGGCCCGACCTGCGCGCCCGGTACCCCGAGCCGTCAGCGGAGACGGCCGACGGCATGTCGGAGGCCGAGCGTCAGGCAGTGCGCAATATTCACCATCCGTGGCGAGGTCGTGCCGATCTCCTCCAGGACTACCCGTCGCATCTGCACATCGATCTGGTGCCCAGAATGCAGGGACGTGGCGCAGGCCGGCGGCTGATAGAAGCGCTGGCGGCGGCTCTCCGCGCGCAAGGGTCGCGCGGGCTGCACCTGTTTGTCGGCGATCGTAACCAGCGAGCCCAGGGGTTTTACCGCCATGTTGGCTTCAGTGAACTGCCCATCCCTGGCGTGCACACTTTCGTCATGGACTTCAGGATCTTGCCGTGACACGTGCAGACCCCGGCAGCAACCTCGCAGCGGTCGCCGGGCACAGGTGCGGTTGAGCGCCAGTGATCGCGGGCAGACCAGCGCCGTGGGACGGGATCTCACGTGCGCGGCTGCCCAGGCCGGAGCGAGAGGGCGGTTAAAGCGCTGCGCTCACCGGGTCGCTGGAGTCGGGGGAGTAAGCGGGCAATGCACACCCACCAGCCAGATCAGGACGTCTTCAGGTCGGTCCTGCAAGAGGACATTAAGTGGAAGCCGTTTCCGGCGTTTCCGGCTGCGGCCCGCCTCGCGGTCATTGTGGGGCACACGTCAGAGCCAGGTCCCTACACGGTCCGCGTGAAGGTGCCCGCGGGCGTCAGGCTGATGCCGCACATACACCAGGAGGACCGGGTCTACACGGTCATGTCTGGTGTCTTCTACATCGGCCTGGGCGAGGAGTTCGACGAGACGAAGCTGGAGGCCTATCCTCCCGGCGCGGTGGTCGTTCTGCCCGGCGGTACCCCGCATTTTCACTGGGCAAAGTCCGGCGAGTACGTCACGCAGGTGACCGCCATCGGGCCGATCAGCCTGGACTACGTCAACCCCCGAGACGATCCGCGCACCAACTGAGCAGTCCTCAGCGGAACCGGGCAGGCCTGGAGGCAACGCTGATCATTACCGGTATCGAGCCTCCGCTAGGCCCGGCTGAACGACACGGCTAGGTCGGCCAGCGCCCTGGCCGTGGGCAGCGATGTTTCCACGGCCAGCTGGCGCGGCGCCTCGTTCCCCTCAATAACCGCCTGGATATGGCGAATGGCGGCGGTGAACGAGCGTTCCTCCGCGTGGGCTCCGAACGTCCGGTCGTCTGCTCCCGGCGTGACCAGCTGATACGAATCCGCCTGACCGGGGTGGAACGGGTTAGTGATACGGATCTGGCCGGCCGTGCCCTCGAGCGTGGTGAAGGTGTCGTAACTGCGGCCCAGGCCGCACGACAGCATGAGCCGGCGCCCGTCGGCGTAATCGAGCACCCCCCATGTGTCCACGTCGACGCCGTCACCGCCCATAACGGCGTGGGCCCAGGCGGCCTGGTAGTCGGGCCCGAATAGCTCCTGGGCCATCCTGACCGGATAGCAGCCGACATCCAGCAGTGCGCCGCCCTCCAGCTCCCTGGACAGGCGGATGTTCGCCGGGTTCCTCAGCAGGAAGTGGAAGTTGGATTTGATCTCCTTCAGCTCGCCGACCGCCCCGTCGGCCAGGAGCTTCCTGATCTCCAGCATCTGCGGGTGAAAGGGGAAGACGAAGGCCTCCCACAGCAGCGTCCCGGTCTCCTCGGCGACCGCGAGCACGCTCTCGGTGTCGGCCAGCCGGCCGCACAGGGGCTTTTCGCACAGGACGGGCTTGCCGGCCTCGAGCGCGGGGATCGTCCACTCGGCGTTCAGCGAGTTGGGCAGCGCCACGTACAACGCGTCGATGGCCGGATCATCGATCAGGTTGGCGTAGCCCGTAATCGCGCGTTCGATCTCGTTGTCCCGCGCGTACTGCCGCGTCCTGGCCGGGTCGCGCCCGGCGACAGCGGCTGCCACCCCGCCGGCCTGCCGTAGCGCGGGCAGGAACTGGGCCCGTGCGATGTTGGCCGTGCCGACGATGCCCCACCGCACGCGGCCGCTCGCGTCCATCGTCTGCTCAGTCCTCCTTTGCCCCGGCCAGGTCGGCGTCATCCTGCGCTGTCGCGCCGACGCCATCCGGCTCGGCCGCGGATTCCAGCGGCAACGTTACCCAGCGCCGCTCACGGTGGGAGATCTCGACCGCGTTGATGACCTCCTGGACCCAGAGGCCGTCATCGAAGTTTCCCTCGTTCCCTTCGATCTCGCCAAGGATCTCGCTGGCAAAGTTGGCCGTGAGGTTCGCGTAGTACAGGGTCCGCCACGACTCCCGCGGGCTGCCGCCCGGCGGGTAATAGCGGGCCGGAACCTCCACGTCGCGGAACTCGACGTCGTCGGGCCTGGCCATCTTGAACGTCTCGCAGATGCCGAACTCCTCGACCAGCCTGGCGATCGCAGCGCCATTGCTGCCGTACACGCGCACCTCGATGCCGGGGTAGTTGCCAACCGTCACGAAGCTGGTCTGCACCGAGCAGATGGCGCCGCTGGCAAACTCCCCGATGAAGACGTCACCATCGTCGATGTTGGTCCGCGTCATCAGGCCGGTATCCGCGATGATCCGCTCGGGCACGAAATTGCGGAGCACGCCCACGACCGCGGTCAGGTCGGACTCCATCAGCCAGTGTCCGATGTCGATGACCGGGGCGCCGTATCCTTCGAGCGAGGCCACCTTGATCGGGCCGTCGTTGGCGCGTGAGCTGTTGCGCAGCGGAGTCTGCGGGCTCAGCCACTGCGAATTCTGCTCGTAGGCGTTATAGATGAATGGTGTTCCGAGGTCGCCGCCGGCGATCAGATCCTTCAGATAGCGGACCGCCGGACTGTAGCGGAACGTCAGGCCGACCTTGGTCTTGAGGCCGCTGGCGGCGGCCAGTTCGGCTGCCCGCCGGACGTCGCGATGGTCGTGCGCCACGGGCTTCTCGCTCAGCACGTGCTTGCCGGCCTCGAGCGCTGCCATGTTGATCTCGAAGTGCTGGCTGTCGCGGGTAACGACGTCGATGACGTCGATGTCGTCGCGCTTCAGGAGCTCTCGGTAGTCCTCGGTGGCCAGCACGCCGTAGCGGGCCGCCGCTTCCCCGGCCCGCTGCGGGTCCAGGTCGCACACGCCGATAATCTGGCAGCGATCATCCCTGGCCCAGCCGGGGAGGTGCGCCATGTTGGCCCACCGGCCCGCTCCGACGACGCCGACTCCGAGTCGCTTCGCTGCCATGTGCTTCGCCCTCTCGCCCTCGGCGGCGGACGCAGCGGCGCAGCCGCGTAATATCGTCGATTGTCGACAACTATTTCAATCGTGGACCAAACGACCCCGCCCGTCAATAACTACGCAGCACATACTTGACGTATTGGTGCCCACAGGGTGATAGTCGTCGTTGACTATCGACAATTGGCACGTAGTGAGGATCGATGCCGCCCGACGCCGTGCGCGTCCTCATCGGGACCCCGCTGGAGCCTGAGTTGGTGGCGAGGATTCGGGGTGTGGACGGGCGCGTTCGCGTGCTCTACGAACCTGACCTCATGCCCGTCCCGCGGTATGCCGCCGACCACTCGGGCGTCGCGCGGCGGCTGTCGGCCGAGGAGCAATGCCGGTGGTCGCGGTTGCGGGGGCAAGCCGACGTCAGCTTTGACTTCGACTGGCAGGATCCCGCTCAGATGCCTCGCAACTGCCCCGACTTGCGCTGGGTGCAGGGCACCAGCGCGGGCCTGGGCGGGTTCCTGGACCGCACTGGCCTGTCCCGGTCCGATCTGGTGTTCACCACGGCGGCGGGCGTGCACGGCACACCGCTGGCCGAATTCGCGCTCCTCGGCCTGCTGTATTTCGCCAAGGGCATGCCGCAGCTCGCCGCCTGGCAGGCAGAACGGCACTGGGAGCGGTACACCTCGACTCAGCTTGCTGGCCGCCGCGCGCTCGTCGTCGGCCTGGGCGGGACCGGCCGGGCCGTCGCGCGGCTGCTCTCCCTGGCCGGCCTGGAAGTCTGGGGGGCAGGACGGCCGGGGCACAGCTACGACGTCGCCGGCGTGACGTCCTACGTCAGCTCCGACCGGCTGGACGACCTGCTGCCGGAGACAGACGCGCTGATCCTGGCCTGCCCGCTCACCGAGCAGACCCGCGGGCTCGTCGGAGCCCGTCAGCTCGGCCTCATGCGCCGCGGCGCGGTCGTGGTCAACGTAAGCCGCGGCCAGGTAGTCGACGAGGACGCGCTGATCGACGCGCTGGCCCGCGGGCACCTCGGCGGCGCCTTCCTCGACGTGTTCGCGACCGAGCCGCTGCCGGCCAGCTCACCGCTGTGGGCAATGCCGAATGTAGTGATCTCGCCGCACTCGGCGTCGACGGTCGCGGCCGAGAACGAGCGGATCACCGAGCTGTTCTGCGACAACCTGAGGCGCTGGCTCGATGGCCGGGAGCTGCGCAACGTCTATGACCGGGCGGCCGGGTACTAACGGCTGGCGGCGGAGCGAGAGGCGGGAAGCCATGACGGGAGACCGGGTCCGGGTTGCGGTGGTCGGCACTGGGCACTGGGCCCAGGTAGCGCACATACCAGGCTGGCTACGCGACCCGCGCGCCGAGGTGGTCGCGCTGGCCGACGTCAGCGAGACCGCGCTGGCGACGGCGCGCGGGATCGTCGATGTGCCGCGGGCAGTCAGTGACTACCGTGTCCTGCTGGAGGACCCGGACATCGACGTGATCGACGTCGCGACCGGGAACCGCCCGCACTTCCAGGTCTCCTGGGACGCGCTGTCGGCCGGCAAGCACGTGCTGTGCGAGAAGCCGGTACACCCCGACTACCGGCAGACGGCGGCGGCGGCCCGGCTGGCCGCAGAACGCGGCTTGCGAACCAAACTCGGCTTCACGTTCAGGTACGCGCCTGCGATCAAGTACGCCAAGGACCTGATCGACTCCGGGTTCGTCGGCGAGCCCTACATATTCAACGGGTTCGAGCAGAACAGCCAGTGGATTGACCCGGCGACGCCGCTGCGGCAGGTCGATCCTGACGCTGATCCCGCCCGGATCGCCGTCTCCTCCATCGAGGGCTACGGCGCCCCGATCATCGACATCATGCACTGGTGGCTGGGGTCGCCGCTCACCGCGGTCGTCGGGGCGATGCGCAACTTCGTCCCGGAGCGGATGATCCGCGACACCGGCAAGATGACCAGGGCCAACATCGACGACGGGGACATGTGGATTGGCGAATTCGCGTCGGGGGCGCTCGCCTCGATTCAGTCCTCCTACGTGACGGTCGGAAACTTCCCCGGCATCGAGGCGCGGATCTACGGCTCGCAGGGGGCAGTTATTGCCCGGCTGGTGGACGAGTTCGGCATCTGCCAGACGATCAGGACTGCGACCAAGGGCGCGGTCGAGTTCGTCGAGGCCGAGATTCCCGCCAGCTATTTCCCGCCAGGCGGTCACTCGGGCGAGCCGTGGGAGTACCTGTTCTACTCCGGCCTGATCAGCGACTTCATCGATGAGATACTCGATCCCGCCCGGCCGGCCCAGGGGGACTTCGGCCAGGGCGCCCTGGTGCAGGAGACGATCAACGCGTTCGAGCGATCCTTCCGCGAGCGTGCCTGGGTGAGCTTCCCGCTCGGCGAGCAGGTCGCAGGGGAACCGCAGGGTACGCGCGCCTCGGCAGCCTCATGAGGGTCGCGTCCAACGTCACGCGCCTGGTCAGCCAGGTACTGACCGGCGAGGTCTGGCCGGCGCTGGCCGACCGGCATGCCTACCGGGTCGGCCCGGACGGACAGCCGTTCGCGCTGCCCGGCATGGGCGGCGTCACGCTCGGAGTGCACTGCGGCGATCCCGCTACCGGCTACGCCTCCGACCACCTGGAGCCGGGCGCATCGGTCCGCCATCGCAGCGCCGGAGCCAACATGGCCCTGCAGTTCCTGACCTGCGTCGGCAATCAGGTGGTCGTCGACACCGGCCCCGCGACCGGCGCCGTCGGCCACGTGATCGGCCAGCATGCCTACGTCCTGGTC
>JASHUE010000401.1:0-3293 GCA_030040195.1 Streptosporangiaceae bacterium
GCCGACGCGCTGGTCGGGGAGGAGGGCGCCGCGCTACTGCAGCTGTTCGCCGGGCTGAACCCCGAGCGGATCATGGCGGCGGCGATGGCCGTCGGCTCGGGCCGGTATGCCCTGGCAAAGGCGGTTGGCTACGCCCGCGAGCGGGAGGTCTGGGACGTGCCGATCGGCGCGCATCAGGGGGTGGCGCACCCGCTCGCCCAGGTGAAGATCGAGCTGGAACTGGCCCGGCTCATGATGCAGAAGGCGGCCACTCTGTACGACGCGGGAGACGACATCGCCGCGGGCGAGGCGGCCAACATGGCCAAGTACGCGGCCGCCGAGGCGAGCATCCGGGCGGTCGACCAGGCCGTGCAGACACTTGGCGGCAGCAGCATGACCGCGGAATTCGGCCTGGCGGCCATGCTGGCCAGCGTCCGCACCACGAGAATCGCGCCGGTCAGCCGGGAGATGATCCTGAATTTCGTCGCCCAGCACTCGCTCGGCCTGCCGAAGTCTTATTGATTGGCGGAGGAAACCGATGCCCGATCAGCTCGTGCACTACTCAACGGACCGCGGGATCGCCCGGATCGCGCTGGACTCGCCGCATAACAGGAACGCGCTGTCGGCAGCCCTGGTCGAGCAGCTGACGCAGGCGCTGACCGCGGCGGGTGCCGATGAAGGGGTCCGGGCCATCGAGCTCACCCATACGGGCGGGACGTTCTGCGCCGGCGCCGACCTGAGTGAGGCCAGCCAGGGCGGCATGAAGGCCGGCGCATCGAGAGTGCTCACCCTGCTGCGGCACATCGTGAGCCTGGCCAAGCCCGTGGTCGGTAGCATCGACGGGCACGTCAGGGCCGGCGGACTCGGGCTCGTAGGCGCGTGCGACATCGTCGTTGCCGGGCCCAAGTCCACGTTCGCGTTCTCCGAGGTCAGGCTGGGCCTGGCGCCGGCGATGATCTCGCTGACCACGCTGCCGCGACTCGACCCGCGGGCGGCCAGCCGCTACTACCTGACCGGCGAGACCTTCGATGCGCAGACGGCGGCCAGGATCGGGCTGATCACCGAGGCGGTCGCGGACATCGACGCCGGGACGATGAGTGTGCTCGATGCCTTGCGCGCGTGCTCCCCGCAGGGTTTGCGGGAGACCAAGCCGCTCCTCACGGCCCGCATCCTGGACGACTTCGACGCCAGGGCCGACGCCCTAGCGGAGCAGTCGGCGCGCCTGTTCGGGTCGGAGGAAGCCGCCGAGGGCATGGCCGCGTTCCTGGCCAAGCGCCCGCCGTCCTGGGCGGCGGGCTGAGGGCCGGACGCCGGCCGTGACATCGGCGCGGGCGACGCTGCGGGAGCCGCAGCAAGATCGCAGCCGGGCGACGAGGGCGCGCCTGCTGGAGTCCGCGATGACCTGCCTGGCCGAGCTCGGCTGGCGTGGCGCGACCGTGGCGGTGATCGCCGAGCACGCCGGAGTGTCCCGCGGAGCGACCCAGCATTACTTCCCGACCAGGGAGGATCTGTTCACGGCGGCGCTCGAGCATATGGCCGAGGTCCGCCTGGCCGAGATCCGGCGGGAGGCAGCCCGCATCCCGGCCGGGTCGGAGGGCCGGACCGAGGACGTAGTCGAGTTGCTGGTGCGGATGTACACAGGGCCGCTGTTCCGCGCCGCGCTGCAACTGTGGGCCGCGGCATCGGCCAGCGAGTTCCTGCGCGGGCTGGTGCTCCCGCTGGAGGCACGCCTTGGCCGCGAGGCGCACCAGGCGGCGATCGAGCTGCTCGGCGCCGACGAGTCGCGGCCGGGGGTGCACGAGGCGGTCCAGGCAACCCTGGACCTGGCCAGGGGACTTGGCCTGGCCGACACGCTGGCCGACGACTCCAGGCGCCGTCAGCGCATTATCGCCCAGTGGGCGACGATGCTGGACGCCGCGCTGGCAGCGGAGACCGACCTGGGCTGAGACCGCCGCCGCCGTGGTTAACTGCCGGTCAGGCGCCCATACCCGCTCGTCAGCTCGCCTGTCGCGGTGAGCACTGTTTCCAGGGCGTCGGCGAAGCCGAGTTGCTCGGGCTGGAGGAGCACAGGCAGGCCGGATCCCGTGCTGGCCGTGTCGGCCGCCTGTGAGCCGCTTGCCTGCGCCGCCGGGGCTGCCGGGACCGACGAGCGGTGCGGGTTGATCGACAGGTCGTCGCCGGTCGTGCGGTCCGCGAATTCGGTCTTGCCGCCGCCATACTGGGCGTAGATGATCGCGACGAAGGTGCCCGCTCCGCCGAGCGCGTAGGCCTTGAAGTCACCGTGGGAGTTGGTCTTCGCGGTTCCGAGGCTGCCCCAGTACGAGGTGCCCTTGTCGTTGTAGATGATCTCGACCTTCTGGTGCGCAAACGGCTGCCAGCCCCTGGTCTTCACCCAGAGCTGACCGCTGATCGTGACCTTCTGCCCGGTCCTGACCGAGCGGGGGCTGACCGTGTAGCCCGTGATCCTGGTCGGGTACTTCCACAGGTGCACGGGCTTGCTGACCACCGACTCGAAGCTGTAGCTCGACGGGAAGTCGGCGCGGTAATAAGCGTTGGCGAGCCTGACGCGGATGCTCCCGCTGAAGTACGACTCGGTGGCGGCACCGCAGGCGCGCGGCGATGCGTCGATGTCGCGGAGCTGGAGCTCGCCCAGAGTCTTCCACGGGCCGCGGCTGCCTGCGGCGTACTGGATCGCGATCTTCGTCAGCGGCGCGTAGCCGACCGGCACCGTCACTTCCAGACAGCCGGCGACGCTGAGCTCGGTGTTCACGCCGAGCGCGACCTTAAGTGACTGCAGCTTCGTCGGCACGGCGATGCTCAGGTTGCCGGTCGCAGTCGCTTGCTGGATCAGGTTGCCCTCGGGGACCACGGCATTCCACCCGAGGCCATGGGTGCTGGGCAGGGTTGCCGAGAACGCTCCGCTGGCGCTGGCATCCACGGTGCCTAGCTTGGTTTTTCCCTCGGACAGCTGCACGGTGGCACCCGGCAGGTCGGTCCAGGTCTTGCCGCTGAGGTACTGGACAGTTCCCTGAAGCGTGGCCTTCTGCCCGTAGACCATGTGAGCGGGAGACACCGAGATCTTCGTGATCCTTGTCTTCGCCGGGCTGAGCCCGATGGAGACGTCGTCGGTCGCGGCGGTGTAGGTGGACGTGGAGCCGACGCTGAAGTCGTAGGCGGTGACCTTCGCTATGCCAGTGGCACTGTAGGTGAACTTGCTGTTGGAACCGGTCGTTGCCACCTGCACCAGAGGGCCGCCGGCGATGCTGAGGTTAATCTGGACCCCGCTGCCGATGTTCTGCTGCGTGGTGCTTCCC
>JASHUE010000402.1:0-3130 GCA_030040195.1 Streptosporangiaceae bacterium
CGCAGGCCGAGGCTGCGCCGACCGAGCGCCACTCAGCGCACGCCGGGGGCCGATCATCATTCTTCTTCAGGTACCTGGGCCGCGAGCTAGGGCGGCGGGCTCGGCAGGCCACCGTCATCGCTCTGGGACTCGCGCTGGGCATCGGCCTGGTCATCACCGTGTCCGCCGCGGCCGCCGGGGTGAAGAACGCCCAGGCCAGCGTGCTGCATGCGCTGTACGGGGTGGGCACAGACATCACCGTCACGCAGTCACCCACGGCGGGGTCGGGGCTCAAGGGCCAGCACACCAGCATCGCGATCCAGGGCGGCGGAGCCGGAAGCAAGCCCACGGTCTGCGTTAACGGCAAGTGCAGCACCGGCGCCCAGAACATCGCGAACCTGGTATCGGCCAACAAGGGCACGCTCAGCTACGCGGACATCGCCAAGATCGAAAAGCTCGCGCATGTCTCGGCCGCAGCCGGGGGCCTCTCCCTGATGGACACCCAGATCTCCATCAGCTCGAACAGCGCCGGCCCGCCGACACAGTTCACGGTGCAGGGCGTCGACCTCTCCCATGAGGACCTCGGTCCGCTGAGCAGCGCCACGCTGAGCTCGGGCCACACGTTCACCACCTCAGAGGCCGACTCGGACGTCGCGATCGTCGACTCCAGCTACGCGACCGCGAACGACCTCAAGGTCGGCTCGTACGTCACGGTCGCCAAGGTCAAGTTCAAGGTCATCGGGATCGTCAGCCAGTCGCAGGCCTCCGACCCGCCGCAGGTGTACATCCCGATGGCCCGCGCCCAGGCCCTGGGGACCCGGAATCTCGGTGGCGGCAGCCTCAAGGGCTACGTCAACACGATCTACGTGACCACCGCGAGCTCCGCCGACATCTCGGCCGTGAGCAAGGAGATCAAGAAGCTGTTGCCCACGGCGACCGTGACCACCCCCTCCAGCCTCGCCAGCGAGATCAACGGCTCGCTGGGCAGCGCCGCCAAGCTGGCCGGCGACCTCGGCACGTGGCTGTCAGTCCTCGTTCTGATCGCGGCGTTCGCGGTGGCCGGGCTGCTCACGATGTCGGCGGTCTCGCGCCGCGCCCGCGAGTTCGGCACGCTGAAGGCCATCGGCTGGCGCAGCCGCCGGATCATCGGCCAGGTGATGGGCGAGTCGGTGACCACGGGCCTGATCGGCGGCGCGGTCGGCATCGCCCTGGGCTTCGCCGGCGCGGCGATCATCGACAAGATCGCGCCGAGCCTCACCGCGACCATCACGAACGACAACGGGCTGAAGTTCGCTCAGAGCACCTCGGGCGGCCCCGGCCCGGTCGCGTTCGGCCCCGGCAGCTCGCTAGGAGGGACCGCGCAGAACATCCCGGTGCACTGGTCGGCCTCCGTCACGCTCGGCGTCATCGGCCTGGCCGTGCTGCTGGCGATCGTCGGCGGGCTGGTCTCCGGTGGCCTCGGCAGCTGGCGGATCAGTCAGCTGCGGCCTGCCGACGCCCTGGCCCGCGTGGACTGAAAGGACTCTGCGATGTACAAGCTCACCACCGTCACCCGGCTCTACCAGAAGGGTCGGCAAACAGTGCCGGCCGTCAGGGATGTGAACCTGGAGATCCCCGACGGCGACTGGCTAGCCGTCCAGGGCCGCACTGGCCACGGCAAGACCACGCTGCTGCAGTTGCTCGGCGGCCTCGACCGCCCCACCTCGGGCACCATCGAACTGGACGGCCAGGATCTCACCCGGCTGCGTGAGGCTCAGGTCACCCGCCTGCGGGCCACCTCGATCGGGTTCGTGTTCCAGACGTTCAACCTCGTGCAGACGCTGACCGCGGCCGACAACGTCGAGGCCGCGCTGGTCCCGCTCGGCATCGGCTGGGCGGAACGGCGACGCCGCGTTGCCGAGGCGCTCGACAGCGTCGCCTTGTCGGACCGGGCGCGGCACCTGCCATCCGAGCTGTCGGGCGGGCAGCAGCAGCGGGTAGCCATCGCCAGGGCGCTGGTGAAGGAGCCCAAGGTGCTGCTGGCCGACGAGCCCACCGGCAACCTGGACGAAGACACCCGTGAGGACATCATGGCGCTGCTGGAGAAGCTGTGGCGTGAGCACGGCCTCACGATGGTCCTGGTCACGCACGAGAGCGCCATCGCCAGGCGAGCGCTGCGGCTCGCCGTGATGAGCAAGGGACGGCTAACGGTCAGGCCGACCTCGCAATCCCCGGCCGGCTACGCGCCCGATCCGGCGGAGCCGGAGACGCCGCAGCCCGCCTGAGTGGCTATGCCCGGCGCGGATGCGTGTTCCGTGCCGGGCATAGCCGGACTCGCCGGGGGTTCCCGCGCCGGGCCCGCAGACGTACTATCGCAATGTCATGGCTGAGTGGTGGTCGATCGAAGTCCTGCACGGGGAGGGCTCAGCCTTCGGGTGGCAGGCAGCTTACGACTCCGCGTTAATCGAAGCCGCGCTGACTAATGGCGCCCTCGACGGCGCCTGGCATGCCGATCACTGGGGCGTCGCGTTCGAGGTCTGCTTCGATGACGCCGACAAGTGGGAAGCGTTCCTGAACCTGCCGGTCGTCCGGGCTGCGCTCGACGCGGTGCCCGATCCGGTGAACGGGCTGCTGATCTACCGCGGCCGCGGCGGCAGTTCCGGAGCGGGCAAGCCACGCCGTCCCCGGCCGGCGCCGAGCGCCGCCGCGGTCGCGCTGCCCGAACCAGAAGAAGAACGCTACGTGGATCTCACCGGCATCGCTGCGCCGGAGTTGGCCGGGGCGGGATCACGCCTCGACTGGGCGACCGCGGGCGCCGCCTGATCGCGGCGAGGCCGGCCCGCCAGGCTCGGAATTCAGCGCCGCCGAGTCGATTCCATGTACCAGTTGTCCAGCCAGGTCTGCCCGCCGTCGGCGGAGAATGCCTGCTCCCAGTGCGGCGAGTCGGCGGTGCTGTCGGTCCACCGGAATCGCGCCCGCACGAGCACGCCGTTGTAGGCGTCCTCGCCGAAGAACTCGCCGACGCCGCTGGAGAACACCCCGGTGACCGGCGGGAACAGGGTGCCGGTGCAGAAGTCGAAAGTCGTTCATGTCCGTCCTTGCGGTCGCAGATCACGACCGCCGTGTCGCAGCGGCACGTTAGGACCGCTCTCCTGACACCAACTGTCAGTGG
>JASHUE010000403.1:0-5659 GCA_030040195.1 Streptosporangiaceae bacterium
TCGACGTCCATCCCGGTAGTGGGCTCGTCCAGGACCAGCAGTTCCGGGTCCGACATCAGCGCCATTGCGAACCGCAGCCGCTGCTGCTCGCCGCCCGAGCACTTGCCGACGCGGCGATCTGCGATCTCGGCGATCCCGGCCCGGTTCAGTGCTTCCGTCGGGGACTGGCTGCGGGCGAAGAGGCTGGCGGTGTATTCAAGCGTCTCCGCGACCGTCAGGTCGCGCAGCAGGCCGCCGGTCTGCATCACGGCTGAGATCAGGCCGCGGGTGATCGCCTGGCGCGGCCGCAGCCCGTAGACGGACACGTGGCCTTGGCTTGGTTCGGAGAGTCCCAGGATGATGTCAATGGTTGAGGTCTTGCCAGCGCCGTTTGGCCCGAGGATGGCGACGATCTCGCCCGACTCGATCTGCAGGCGGACGTCCCGCACAGCCTGCACATGCCCGAAGTTCTTGCTCACGCCATCGAGACTCACGGCTGGGGGCAAGGCGTCGCTGGCGGGCCACGCGCCCTGGTCTGCGCTCGTTATTGTCATGGCTCCATGCTCCCCTGCGCCGATGACAATCTCCTGCACTGGCAGTCACGATCTGGGCATGACACTCGTCACGGGTGTCGTGGCCGGGACGTGGGCCTCAGAGGCGGCCGAGCCTGAGAGCGTGGCCAGGGCGAGGGCTTGCACGCGAGGCTGTACGTGCATCAAGCGTGCTTGACGTATCCTGCACAGGATGACGAGTTCCGCATCCGGATCCGTTCCGCGAGTAGTCCGGCTGCTGGCTGACCCGGTGCGCTGGCGCCTGATGTGCGAGCTAGCCCAGGGTGACCAGCGGGTTCGCGAGCTAGTCGCGGCTACCGGGCAGCCGCAGAACCTGGTGTCTTATCACTTGCGTCAATTGCGTGAGGGCGGCCTCGTCACCGCACGACGCAGCAGCTTCGACGCGCGAGATACGTACTACAGCCTCGACCTAGCCGCATGCTCGCGAGCGCTGGCGGCCGCCGGGTCTGCCCTGCACCCGGCTCTCGGCGTGATGCCGCAAGCGGCAGCCGGGGCGGGCACGAGAACGGAGCGCAGGAGGGTGCTCTTCGTGTGCACAGGGAATAGCGGCCGTTCGCCGATGGCCGAGGCACTGCTGCGCTACCGCTCGGCGGGGCGGGTTTGCTCCGCCAGCGCGGGCATCGTGCCCAAGCCAGTACACCCCGACGCAGCCGCGGTGATGCTGGACAAGTACCGGATCGACATCAGCCGCCACCGGCCGACGCGGGTCGACGCCGTCGCTTCGGAACGTTTCGATTACGTGATCAGCCTCTGCGACAAGGCGCGCGAGGCGTGTCCGGACTTCTCCGGCCGTCCGGCCCGGATCCACTGGAGTGTCGCCGATTCCGCCGCGGGCGAGGGCGGGCGAGCCGGATACGCGGCGTTCGAGCGTACCGCCGGAGAACTCGACTCCCGCATTCAGTTCCTGCTCCCTGTGCTGGGCTGATCAACTGCCGGCACGGCCCGGGCAAAACCTGGCCTCGTCGACCGGCTGGTAGTGCCCCGGCCTATCGGTGCGAAGATCTTTCGATGTCGGCAAAGCTCATCAATATAGATTGATGTATGATCGCGCGGTGAGGCGGAACCACGCAGGCGAGCGCCGAGTGTAGTTCGTCGTGGCTCATCCCGACGAGATGACGCCCGCGCCCGCCGCGGTCCAGGCGACCGGCCCTGCGGCGCGCGTGTCGCTGCGGACCGTCCTGCTGGAGTGGGGCCGGATCGGATGTACCGGGTTCGGCGGCCCCCCGACGCACATCAAGCTGCTCAGAGAACTTTGCGTCGTGCGCAGGCGGTGGATGGACGCCCGGGAATTCGAGGACGCCATCGCGGTCTGCAATGTGATGCCGGGCCCGGCGTCGACCCAGCTGGCGATTTTCTGCGCTTGGCGGCTCCGCGGCCGGCTTGGTGCGCTGGTCGGCGGTGGAGCGTTCATCGTTCCCGGCCTCATCGCGATCCTCGGGCTGTCGGTGCTGTTCGTCGCGTCCTCCCCGCCTCTGTGGGTTCTTGGCGCGGGGGCAGGGGCCGGTGCGGTCGTGCCGGCCGTCGCGGTCAACGCCGGCTGGTCACTGCTGGGTCCGAGTTGGCATAACCGGCACTCGGCGGTGCGCTGGCTGCTCTATCTGGCGGCCGGTCTCGCGGCGGCGGCGACCGTCGGCGGCTGGCTGGTTCTGGTCCTGCTGGCCTGCGGCGCCGTGGAGTCCGCCATCCGATCAGCTAACACGCCGCCGGTCAGCGAGAGCGGCCTTCCCAGCCAGGGCGCCGGGAACAAGACGCGGTCGGTCATCGCGGCCCCCGTAATGCTCGCGGTCGGTGCCGCTGTCACCGGGGGCGTGCTGGCATCGGTCGCCTGGGAAGCATTCAAGGTCGGTGGCCTGTCCTTTGGCGGCGGGTTTGTGATCATCCCGCTCATGCAGACCGACGTAGTCAGCCACTATCACTGGATGACCGGAGCCCAGTTCCTCAATGCCGTCGCCCTTGGCCAGATCACTCCGGGCCCGGTCGTGCAGACTGTCGCCGTCATTGGCTACGCGGCCGCCGGGATCGGCGGCGGGCTGCTCGCAGCCGCCGTCGCCTTCGCTCCCTCCTTTGCCTTCGTCCTGGGCGGCGGGCCGCATTTCAGCCGCATCCGGGCCAACCGGTATGCGCGCTCGTTCCTCGACGGCGCCGGTCCCGGCGCGATCGGCGCCATCCTCGGCTCAGCCATCACGCTGACCCGGGCACTGACCGAGCCCTGGCAGTACGTGGTCCTTGCCGGCGCGTTTGTCGTGCTTCTTGTGCTGCGCCGGGGCATCGTGCTTACCCTGCTGTCCGCCGGCGCCATCGGGATCGTCATCGCCCTGGCGGCCGGCACCATCTCGCCCTGACGGTATTCACTACCGGCCTAGCCGGGCCCCATCCCGCCGCGCTTGAGCATCCGGCGGTGAAGGAGCCGGGAGCATCAGCGCGGCTGTCAGCAGATCTGCCAGCGGCGCTGATGCTCCCCTCGGGTTCGCGATTCGTCAGCTACTTGATCCCGTAGTGCCCGTCGAGCACGCGGGCGGCATTGAGCCGGCGACTGGCCTTCGCGGCCCCGCTCTGCGCGGGATCCCCGCTGCTCTCCCTGAAGGCAGACAGCAGGATGCGCGCCATGTTCTCCGGCGCGAAGCAGACAGCGAAGTAGAAGGTGCCACTCAGCGTGAGGCTGTTGGTTCCAGATGCAGCAGGCAGGCCGTCTGCGGTATCGATCGCCTCATCGACCGCGATGTTGGCCGACCCGCCTGGGCCGCAGCCCTGAACGGCAGGCGCGGCGAAGGTCGTGTCCGTGGCCGCGCCATCGGTGATCTCGAGAACGTCGGTGTCCGGGTGGGCGGTCGGGTTGGGGTCCGACTCGATGACCAAGCTGCCGCTCAGCGAGGGATTGACGACCACCGGGTTGTCGTACGACCCGATGTAACAGGACCGGCCAAGTAGTGGGTTGATAAGACGGAACATCAGCGGCTGGGTCCAGGAGACGAGGTCGAAGTTCGTGATCGGACCAGCGGACTGGGCCTGCGCGTAGACGTTGAGGAAGTTGCCGCCCAAGCGTGTGGCCACGTTACAAAGATGTTCTACGGTCGGGTCAGTGGCCGTAGCACAGCCCAGCGCCTGCAGCAGGCCGCCGGGTATCAGGTCGGGCGCGCCGACCAGTTGGGCAGCAAGCCCGTCGGGCGGCGGGAGGATTCCGCCGGTGAACTGGTTGGGTGTGGCGTTCGGCGGGTCCCATACTCCGAACTGGACGGTGACGGGGTTGGTGACCAGCGTCGTGATGTTGCCGATCGTGATGCTGCCGGTGGTGGCGTCCCCTGCGATGCAGCCGGTTGCGTTCCCTGGCGAGGATTCCTGCATCAGGGGGTTGAGCAGCGGGCAGTCGGTGAAGGGCGCGTAGATGCCCCCTGGCGGTGGATAACCCGGCCCGCGACCCGGGGTGGCCTGTGCTGACGCTAAAGCCGTCGCGGCGACGACGACCGTCGCCGTGACGGCCGCTGCTCCGAGCACGAACGCACGGCGGATTCGTTTACTGGACGCCATGATCATGCCTCCAACCTTCGTTAGTCATCACGATCTTCATCCCGTCAGCTGCGTGGAATGGCACCGCATCAATGACGCAGATCAGAAACGTGAACATTTCTGGATTACCCGAAGGTAATGCTCACTGGTGGCGGAGTCAATGCCCGAGAATGCGCAAACTGGGCGTTTGGCTCCACGGCGCCGTCCAGTGATCCGGTTGCGAGGAACGATGGCGTCTACAAAAGGACGTTTACAATGGAGGGCGAGCGCAGGCAGCCCGTCGGCGAGGGTCGGCGGGCCTTGGGAATCCTCGAGGTGGCGGTGATCGAGCCAATGAATCAGGGCTACGATCAGGCCGCGCTCGTCAGCGACGCCAAGCGCAGCCCGCATCAGCTGCCCAGCGGCCGTCACGGGTTGTTGCGCAGCTTCGTGGCTGCCAATCAGCGTGAGCGGATCCTGTCCGCGGTCGCCTGCGCCTCAGCCGAGCTTGGTTACGCCGACATGAGCGTCGAAGCGATCATCGCGCTCGCCGGAGTGTCGCGGCGCACCTTCTATGAGCACTTCAAGAACAAGGAAGACGCGTTCCTCGCCGCCTACGACGGCGCGGTGCGCCTGCAGGCCAGGCACATCAGGCGTGCCTATCTGAAAGAGACGACCGTCCGGGAGCGGCTACGCGCGGGCATCGCTGCGTACATGGAGTTCGTCGCAAGCGAGCCGGAACTCGCGCGGATGTGCATCGTCGAGGTTCTCGCCGCTGGGCCGCGCGCCATGGCCCGGCGCCACGACGCCATGCGAATGTTCGCCGAGATGATCGAGGATAATATCCACGAACTCATCCCTGGCTGCCGACGGGCGGGACTGGCTGCGGAGACGATAGTCGGCGGCATCCACGAGGTCGTGTTGAACCGGATCCTCGCCAATCGCATCGACGAACTGCCAGCCTTGGCCGACGACTTGCTGGTCACATTCCTGATGCCGGACGGCTACGCAGGAGATCAGAGCGCGAGGTACTGAGGCCGTCAGCCGGACTCGCCCAGACGCCGGGTGAAGTCCGGCCGCAGCACCAGGTCATCAGGGCTCAGCTGGTGCACGGATGACTTGCCGAGCCCGAGTAGCGCAGAGTCGAGCCCGTTCCGCATGATATCCAGCACGTTCTCGACACCAGCCTGACCAGCGGCGGCCAGTCCCCATAGGGGCGCCCGTCCGATCATGACGGCGCGCGCGCCCAGCGCCAGCGCCTTGGCGACATCGCCGCCCCGGCGGATGCCGCCGTCGAGCAGGACCTCGATCTGGCTGCCGACCGCCTCCGCCACCGCAGGCAGCGCGCGGATGGTGGCTGGCGTGCCGTCAAGGTTGTTGCCGCCGTGGTTGGACACCGAGATGGCGCTGACCCCCGCGTCGACCGCGCGCTTGGCGTCGTCCACCCTCACGACGCCCTTGAGCAGGAACGGGGCCTCCCACTGCTGGCGTAGCCACGCAATGTCGGCCCAGCTCGGAGGCGGCGTTTGCATCCACTCGCCGTAGGCACCGAAGAAGGAGGGCGCGGGCGCAGGCGGAATGGCCATGTTGGGCACGGTCAGGTCAGGCAGACGGCCGGCCCGGGC
>JASHUE010000404.1:0-11919 GCA_030040195.1 Streptosporangiaceae bacterium
GGCGCTGGCCAAGCCGGCCGAGTACGCGCTGGTCTATGGCAGCCCGGTGCCGGGCTACGCCGCGCCGCGTGACACCATCGCGGCGGCCGCCCGGACTCCGGTCGCGCTTGCGCGGATTCTCTCCGATGCCTATGCGGCGGGAGCGCTGTCATCGACCGGCCTCGGCGTCGCGGCCAGGAACGACGTGGCGGCACAGCTCACCGACGCGGTTCGGGCCGACCTGGCCCGTACCCGCGACGACATCGCGCCCGGTCTCCCTGAGGAAGTGCTGCTGCTCGGGATCACCAGCTGGATCCAGATGTTCGGTACCGTCAGCCTGGAGCTGTTCGGCCAGTTCAACAACGTGATCGATGCGCGCGAGGAGTTCTTCGACCAGCAGATGGAGCTGATGGCCGACCTGATCGGTCTGCCGCCGCCACGCTAGCGGCGGGAACAGCCGCAGCTGCAGCGGGGTTCGCACGACGGGGGCGGACGGCCGACCGAAGGAGGCACATGACAGCGCAACTACGTGACCAGCTCGGACGGTTCGGAGTCTGGCGCGGTGCGTGGCAGACCACGCCCGAGATCGCGACCGGCCTCGAGCAACTCGGATACGGCGCCCTGTGGCTCGGCGGCTCGCCCGACGGCGACCTGGCCATCGCGGAGAGCCTGCTCGACGCGACGAGCACGCTGATCGTCGGAACCAGCATCGTGAACATCTGGAAGGACGCCGCCCCGCTGGTCGCGGAGTCCTGCGCCAGGGTGCAGGCGCGGCATCCGGAGCGGTTCGTCCTCGGCGTCGGTGCCGGTCACCCGGAAGCCACGCAGCAGTACGCGAACCCGTACGACGCGCTCGTCGCGTACATCGACCAGCTGGTGGGGCACCACGTTCCCTCGGAGAGGGTGGTTCTGGCCGCGCTCGGACCCAAGGTGCTGCGGCTCGCGGGCGACCGTACCGGCGGCGCGATTCCGTACCTCGTGCCGCCCGAGCACACCCGGCGGGCGCGCGAGATCCTGGGCCCGCGACCGTTGCTCGCGCCCGAGCACAAGGTGGTGGTCGACGCCGACGAGGAGCGGGCGCGCAAGCTCGGCCGGCGGCGCGTCCAGAATCCCTACCTGGGGCTGGTGAACTACACCAGCAACCTGCGCCGTCTCGGCTTCACCGACGCCGACCTGGCCGATGGCGGCAGCGACCGGCTCATCGACGCGCTCGTCGCGCACGGCAGCCCGGACCGGGTCGCCGCGAAGTTGCAGGCGCACCTGGACGCGGGCGCGGACCACGTGTGCATCCAGCTGCTCAGTGAGGCAGAGGCCGACCCGATGCCCGGATACCAGGCCCTGGCTCAAGCGCTGGGGCTGTAGCTCATGCGTGACTGGGTGGCCTGGCACAACAGCTACGACGACCCGACATCGTCGCTCGCGACGCGGCTGGCGCTGGTCCACGGTCACCTCGCCGACGCGCTGGCCAGCGCCCCCGGCGGGCCGATCCGGCTGCTGAGCCTGTGCGCGGGCCAAGGCCGCGACGTGCTCGGCGTGCTGCCCGGTCATCCCCGGCGCGATGACGTCACCGCGGTGCTGGTCGAGGCCAACCCGCAGAACGCGGCCACTGCCCGCCAGCATGCAGCCGACGCCGGCTTGGCCGAGGCGGTCGAGGTCCGCGAGGGCGATGCTGGCCTGGTCGCCACCTTCGCCGACGCGCTGCCCGCGGACGTCCTGTTGCTGTGCGGGATCTTCGGGAACGTCAGCGACACCGACATCCGCCGGACCGCGACGGCGGCGGCCGCCATGTGCAAGGAGTCGGGCACCGTGATCTGGACCCGGCATCGCCGCGAGCCTGACCTCACGCCGGCAATCAGGTCCTGGTTCGCCGACGCCGGGTTCGAGGAGATCGCCTTCGAGACGCCAGCGACGGAGACGCTGACGGGCGTCGGCGTGGGCCGCCGGCGGGACACGACCCCAGTCGCTCCATCCGGCCCTGGCCGGCCTGCACCCTCCGCCGGGCTGCCAGGCGGACGGCTCTTCATGTTCCGGGATGCCTGAGGCGGGCTGGGCACCGCGGAGCGACAGATCGACCGGGACCAGGAGGGGAATCACCACGCCAGCGGGTCGATGTCAGCACTCTGGCCGACCGGGTACTTGCCGCCCTCGTTCGCGGGGATCTCGGGGACACTGCCGGGCAGCGCCGTGTACCGGCCGGTGTGGGCGCTGACCCTGGCCAGGCTGGCGCCGTCGGCAATCAGCAGGTAAGACCCGGACGGGTCCAAGGCAAGCTGGGGCTGGAAATCGGCACAGACGGCCCGCCACGCGTGCAGTACGGACAGGACCGTGCCGGTGCGGGCGTTGACGGCAGCCAGGTAGAACGTCACCAGATTCCGGTCCAGCTGCGGCCGGATGCTCACGCGGCCAGCCTGCAGGAACTCATACAGCGTGCCGCCGTCCGGGCTGAGCGCCAGCGCGGAAGCCTGCGGCACCAACTCGGGCACCTTGTCGATAGGAGTGCCGGAGGTAGCAGGTCGCAGCACCGACGTCCACTGCGTCAGGTCGTGCTTGACAATATTGATCGCACCGGGAAAGTAGCGGTAGTTGAAGTGGTAGCAGAACGCGCTGATCGCCAGCGCGTTACCGTCGGCGTCAATGGACAGGCTGGCGATGGTGTCCATCTCAGGAACCGGCCAGGACGCAATGACCTTGCCCGTGCGGAGGCTCGCGAGAACCACCTGTCCGCGAGCGTCCTGCCCGGCCGGCCCGTAGCTGATGGCGGTCAGGTACCCGACGTAGCGGCCGTCCGGAGTGACCGACGCGGCCTCCACGTCGCCGTTCACGCCAGGGCCCACGCGCCTGAGGCTGGTTACGGTGCCAGCACCGCTGATGACGAGGCGGTAGAAGTAGGTCGTCTGCGGGCCCATATTGTTCTGCGTCTCACTAGCGATGAAGGTTCGCGGGCGCTGGGCGGCCAGCGCGCCCCAGGCATAAGCAATGGGCACCGCGACCTGGGCCGTGAGCGCACCACTGACGGCGTTCCTGACGTCGAGTGCCGAGAACAAGCCCCCGCTGGGTCCAGCCCAGCTCCGAACCGTCTTTCCTGACTCAGGCTCAAGAGTGATCGCGACCGCGCTCCTATCGGGCTGGTTGCCGGAATCGCCACGGATGGTCACCAGGTATCTGGGCGGCGCGGCACCCTGGCCGCGGTCGGACGTCGGGGTGGGGCCGCCCAAGACGCGGGGAATCGCGACGGCAGAGACCGCGACAAGCAGAACCGCGGCCGCCGCCGCGAGCGGCACGAACGGCTTCCCCAGGCGGCGCCCTCGGTGAAGCGACCGCCAGGGCCGGCTGGTCCGGCCGGCTGCACGCGAGAGGTCCAGCGGCGGAGCGGAACCGTCGGCAACCATGTCAGTCGCGGCGCGCGCAGCGGCCCGGATCCTGTCTTCGAGTGTGTTCACTGGTCTACTCCCAGCAAGCGCGCCAGCGCTGTGAGCGCACGCGATGTAGTGGACTTGACCGTGCCCTGGCTGATGCCCATCGACTCCGCGATCTGCGGCTCGGGCAGGTCAAGGAAGAAGCGCAGGACCAGCGCCTCGCGCTGCCGGGCGGGCAGGCGCCGAAGTGCCCTGAGCACCTGGCGGTGCTCCTCGCCGACGAGGGCATCGTGCTCGGCCGAGGCCGCGTCCGGAGAGAGCGCCGAGGCGACCCGCCGGGAGTTGCGCGTGCGCGAGCGAAGCTCGGATCGGCAGCCGTTCAGCACGCTCGACCGTACGTACTGCAGCGCCCGGTCGGGCTGGTCGAGCGATCCGAAGCGGCGGTAGAGCGCGCAGAAGGCGTCCTGGACGACGTCCTCCGCGGCGGACCGATCGCCGAGCATGACCACGGCAAGACGGATCATGCCCACCGCGTGAACCTGGTACAGCGCCCCGACGGCGTCCTCCGCGGCAACCTGATTGCCGGCCGGCGCGGCAATGTGGTTGACCGCGAGCGCGGGTACGTCGTTGCCGGCCGACGAGTCGACGGCGGGCGGGAATGCGACCAGGTCCTCAGGCACGTCCGCGCCCGCCGGGCCCTCCGCCAGGCGGTGCGCGGCAAAGCCGGGAACATTGGCCTCCATGTCCAAGAGACGCCGCCAGCCCGGCTCAGTTGCCTGCCGATGCGCGCGAGTTTCCTCGCCGGTCAGCCGTGCCCCGGCACCGCCATCTCGCCGAGCCTGGACCAGTCGTCTTGCGGGATCGTCATGTTCACGATCCGCGGCGTCTCGGCCAGGTGCGCAGGCAGCGTCTGCTGCGCCTGCCTGAAGTGATCGGACTGCACGTGCGCCGACCCGGCATCCCCGTCGCGGAACGCCTCGACCAGCACGTACTCGTCCGGATCGTCGATGCTCCTTGACCACTCAAACCACAGGCAGCCCGGCTCATTACGGGTCGCCCGGGTGAAAGGCCCGACGATCTCCGGCCACCGGTCGGCGTGCTCAGGCAGTACGCGGAACTTCGCGGTGATGAAGATCATGAACGCTCCATGGTGTGCTCGGCCCACTCATGATCCCGTGCGGGTCGCGAACTGGCTAGGTCGGCAATGCCAGAGAAATTTTCTAACCGTCCCGGGGTCACCGTCGTCTCAGCAGACGTGTGACCCCTACTGAGACAGAAGGAGCTATCCATGAAGTTTGGACTCAGGCACGCGGTCGTCGCGACCGCCGCCGTTAGCGCTGCGATCCTCCTCCCCACCATTGCGCTTGCGTCTTCTGGGTCGGCCGCCGCGCCGAGCCAGTCGGCGGCGAACAACACGGCCGTTGCCGCCGGCTCGGGCCGCTGCCTGCGTTCCCAGCTGGTCGCATGGCTCGGCATACCACGGGACGGTTTCGCGAATGAGATGAACTTCTACGACCTTGAGATCTCTAATGTTTCCGACCACACGTGCACCTTGTATGGCTACGCCGGCGTCTCCGCGGTGAATGCCAAGGGCAAGCAGCTCGGCAATGCCGCCTACCGGGACGGCGGCTTCGAGGCACTCGTGACCCTGGCTCCTGGCGGCACGGCGCACGCCATCCTGTTCATTGACTACAAGGGCGACTTCCTGGCGTCCCAGTGCGACCCGACGGTGGCATACGGCCTACGGGTCTACGCCCCCGGTGACTACGCCTCCATGGAATTCCCGTTCTCGTTCCCGGCCTGCGCCAAGCGCGGAGTGTCGTACCTGGCCATCAGCACGACGGTTGCCGGCACCGGGATTCCGGGCGACAGCTAGTAAATTCGCCGGGCCGGCCAAGGCCCGAAGCGGCCCCGTTACCCGACATTCGCTTCGGGTGCGGGGCCGCTTGCCGTAGCCGTCACCCGCTGAGAATTTCACCGTGAGAAACTTCCAGCCAAACGCCGGTAGAACGGTGTCCTAGCGGGCGTCAGGACTTCACAGTTAAGGAGCACCACAATGAAGCTGACAAGCCAGGTTGCGCGGCGCACTATCGGCATGCTCGCCGTGGCGAGCGCTGCAATCCTCATCCCCGCTGTTGCCCTCGCTGCGTCCGGCAGCGCCACGGCGCCGCGGTCAGCCGCGGCACCACAGTCGGCGGCAATCGGGCGGTGCCTCACCAAGCAACTCGACGACTGGATCGGGATTCCCCCGGGGCAGACCGCCGGAAGTGACTACTACGAGCTTGAGATCTCCAACGTCTCCAAGAGCACGTGCACGCTGTACGGGTACCCAGGGGTGTCCGCGTTGCGCGGCAGCACGCAGCTTGGCAGCGCCGCGGGCCCCAACCCCTCGCACCCAAAGACGCTGGTGACGCTGGCGCCCGGCGCCACGTCGCACGTGATCCTGCAGATCACCGACGTCAGCATGTTCCCGCCCTCGACGTGCAAGCCGACACAGGCCACGTCGCTGCGCGTGTACGCAGCCGGCGACTCCACCTCGCTGCGCATTCCGTTCACGTTCCAGGCTTGCGCCCGCCGCGGTCCGGTCTACCTCCACGTTTCTGCGACGATTGCCAGCACCGGTATCCCCGGCTACAGCGTCTGATCGTCCCCACCACGGACAGGCTTCTGAGGGGAACGAGGTCTCATCTACGTGTCGGCCGGCCGCCGGGTCACTGGCGGCCGGCCGACTCACGCCAGGGACCGGTGCGGGCCGCGGTCCGCTCAGCCAGCCAGCACCGTGCGGAATTCGGCCGCCTGCGCCGCGGCGCAGTCCCGCAGCCTGCTCACGTCCGGGCCGGCCGACAGCAGCGACCTGGATGCGCTCGGCATCACCCGGTCCTGGCACGCCGCGAATACCCGCGCCACGTCGACGGCGGTCGCACCCTGGGCCCCGACTCCTGGCGCGAGGAAGAGGCACCGGGCCGCCGCGAGGTCGAGCTCGGGCTCGATGTGCCCGGGACCGACGACCGCGCCGACGGGCCCGAGGCCATCCGGCGCCAGCCGTGCGTTGATGGTGGCTATCCCGGCCAGCAGGTCCTGCTCGACTGTCCCGCCGCCAGCGGTCGTCGCGGCTTGCACGGCCCGGCCCTCAGGGTTGGACGACCGGGTCACCACGAGCAGGCAGCTGCCGGACGCCGCGGCGCGCGATACGTACGTGCCCATCGCCGCCAGGCCGAGATAGGGATGCACGGTGATCGCGTCCGCCGCCAGCGGTGCGCCCTTGCCGAGGTAGGCCTCGGCGTAAGCGTCGTTGGTCGACGCGACATCGCCGCGCTTGATGTCCGCGATGACCAGCAGGCCGGCACCCCGTGCGTCCGCAATGAGCCGTTGCAGCGTGCGAACGCCCCGCCAGCCGTGCCGCTCGAAGAACGCCGACTGCGGCTTGATGAGCCCGACCGTGCCTTGGGCAGCCGCCAGCATGATGTCGGCGAAGCGGCCGAGCCCGTCCGGGCTGTCGCCAAGACCCCAGTCCTCGAGCAGTGCCGCCGACGGGTCAAGCCCCAAGACCAGCGGCCCGTATGCGGCCCGGACGACGGCGAACCTCTCGGCGAAGGACGCGGGCACGAGGTTCCTCCATGATCATGTAGTGCTACTCGTCAAATAGCCGAGTATCTCTCCATCATCCCGCGGAGTCATCCACTCCGGCCGGGCCCGCACGGTCAGCGGACAGCCGCCGTTCCCGTTCGTTGCGCGTGAGCACGGCGGCGCGCGTGAACTCGGCCCTGGCCTCATCCTCGCGGCCCAGCTTCGAGAGCAGGTCGCCGCGCACGCTCGGCAGCAGATGGTAATTGGCCAGGGCCGGCTCGCCGGCCAGCTGATCGACGAGATCGAGCCCAGCCTGGGGACCGTACGCCATCGACACGGCAACCGCACGGTTCAGCTCGACGACCGGCGACGGCAGCACCCCGGCCAGAAGGCCATACAGCCCGACGATCGCGATCCAGTCGGTGTCCTCCGGGCGGAAAGCCCGGGCGTGGCATACCGCTATGGCCGCCTGCAGCGCGTACGCACCTCGTTCCCCGCCTAGCTCTATCGCCTTTTCGAGCGCCGCCTGCCCGCGATGGATCAGCAGCCGGTCCCAGCGGGCCCGGTCCTGGTCGAGCAGCAGCACCGGATCGCCCGACGGCCCCGTACGTGCCGCGATCCTGGACGCCTGGATCTCCAGCAGCGCCGCGAGGCCGTGCACCTCGGGCTCGTCCGGCGCGAGCTGGGCCAGCACACGGGCCAGCCGGACCGCCTCAAAGCACAGGGCCGGGCGCATCCAGTCATCACCCGCGGTCGCGGAGTACCCCTCGTTAAAGATCAGGTAGATGACCTCAAGCACCGAGGAGAGCCGGGCCGGGCGCTCGTCGCTGGCCGGGACCTCGAACGGGACGTGCGCCGCCGCCAGGGTCTTCTTGGCCCGGACGATGCGCTGCGCGATCGTCGGCTCGGACACCAGGTACGCGCGGGCGATCTCGGCGGTGGTCAGGCCCCCGACCATGCGGAGGGTGAGCGCGACGCGCGCGTGCACGCCCAGCACCGGGTGGCACGCGGTGAAGATGAGCCGAAGCAGGTCGTCGTCGATATCGCCGGAGAACGAGCGGTCGAAGTCGGGCGTGACGCTGTCGCCCTCGGCCGCGATCGCCCGGCCGATCTGGGCATAGCGCTTGGCCAGTTCCCGGTTGCGGCGAAACGCGTCGACCGCGCGGCGCTTGGCCACCGTCATCAGCCAGGCGCCTGCGTTCTGCGGCACTCCCTCCCCGGGCCACTGCTCGAGGGCGGCCACGACCGCATCCTGGGCCAGGTCCTCGGCCAGCCCGATGTCTCCCGCGTAGCGGGCGAGCCCGGCGATGAGGCGGGCCGATTCCAGCCGGATCACCGTCTCGATCGCGGCCTGCGTCGCGGCGTCGGTCACGGGACCCGATCACACCACCGGCTCGTCCGGACAGCAAGCGGCCGTCCCGGCAGTCAGGAGCTCCCGGCCACGACACCCCCGGCGAGCCCCAGCGGGGACCCGCTTGCCGCACCCGGCCGGCCGGTCCCCGCTCGTGCTGATCAGCCTCCGTAGACCTCGCGGATCGTGGACTCCCCCTCGCCCACGACGCCGAGGAAGCGCTTGGTCCACTCGACTGCCTCAGCCTTGTCCCGGCACTCCATCAGCGCCCAGCCGCCGATTAGCTCCTTGGCCTCGGTGAACGGGCCGTCCAGGACCGTGTACTCGCCGCCGTGATAGGTCACCCTGATGGCCTCGCTCGGCGAAGCCAGGCCGCCGGTGGCCAGCAGGACTCCGGCATTGGTGGCCTCCGCGATGAAGGCGGTCATCCGCTGGTACACGTCGGGGTCGGGCGGGCCGATCGGGGTGTTGGGGTCGCCCAGGGTGTATCCGAGGAACTTCATGCCAGTTACCCTCCATTCGCCGCCGCCGGCCGACGCCGGAGGCGAGTAGCGGGCCGGTGTGGCTGGCGCCCTCCGGCCGGTCTCACCCCTGCGTCGAATGCCGGCGAGCCAGATCGACACGCCGCCGGAAATTCTCTCCAACAAATTCGCCCGGGATGGAGTTATGCGGTGCCTACCTGGCCAAACGCGGCCTGCTTGGGTGGCGCGCCTGGGCGCGGAGCGGCCGATCCGCCGGATATGCGCTGGTTGACGAGGTGTGGCGAGCGTCACCGAAATTGCCACATCGGCGGTTCAGGAGGTTAACTCGGGCAGATCCTCACAGCGCGTCACGGTCGCGCCACCGCCAGCATCGGAGCCGCCGAGGGCCAAGGGAAGGGTCGGAGAAGGGGTAGTTCTGCCATGAGGAATGTCTCGCTTAGGCGGCTGCGGCCCGCGCGGGCAGCCGGCATCGCCGGCGCCGGCGTGGCGATCTGCGCCTTGCTCGCCGCGGTCTCGGGGTCGGCGGAGGCCGCGACCCGCCCCGCGGCCGACACGCCGGCCGGGTTCGTGGGCGGCACGGACAGCAACTACATCGCGATCCCCGGCCCGGCCCCGTACAAGATGCCCGCGATCGGCGGCAGCTACGGGGGCTACATCGGCATGATCGGGAACTGGGCCAACTGGCAGGGCTGTCACGGCGTGGTCGTCTGGTCCAAGTCCGACGCCAGCGCCGCCCGCACGAACTTCACCACCTACCACACGGGCATCGGGGTCGGCGCTTACTGGTTCATGGGCGGGCCAGGCGTCGACCCGCATTTCAACGGCCACGACGCCGAGGCGTCGGCCTGGGGCGCCGATCAGGCCAAGGCCGCGCTGGCCGACCTGAGCAAGCTGAGCCCGCACGTGAACTACCCGGTCGTGTTCATGGACGTGGAACTGCCGGGGAATGCCCCCAATTACACGCCGGCTCAGGACAACGGCTGGAACGCGGTCTACACCTCGCCGTGCAGCGGCGTGGTGAAGACCAACGGCATCAATCCGCAGGTCGACCGGGCCGAGTTCAACGGCTTCGCCGACTACCTGACCGCCCATTCGTCCTACAAGGCAGGTGTCTACTCGGCGCCGAGCATCTGGCCCTCGATCTTCGGTCAGTACGGCGGCCTCAGCAACACCTACGAGTGGACCTACAACGCCGACACGAGCAGCCTCAGCCACCCTCCCTACGGCTTCTGCCTGTCGGGGACCCACGGGAAGACTTGCGCGCAGTTCTTCGGCGGGATGAGCGATACCAGCAAGTACGCGCTGATGTGGCAGTGGACTGGCGGCGGCGGTACGTACAACGGCTACGGAGACCTCGACCAGATCGACACCGCCCGGACGCCGTAGGGGCGGGCGCTGTGGCAGGCGGGCGCTGCGGCAGGCGGACGCCGCCGGGCCGTCGGCGGTTCTGCCGGGGCACTGCGTTTGTGCGGCGAACCGCGCCCCGCCGGTCAGCGTGGATGGCAGCATCGGGGGTAGCTGATGTCGCGACTGTCCCGGATGTCCGGGTCCGCCAGTCCGGTTCGGCGACCTGACGGAACGGGATGGAGTCTGCAATGGGCCTGAAGTGGACGGAGAGACGGACGGCCATCGGGGCCGCCGCGGCGGTGGTGGCGGTGACCGCGGTCGCCGTCCTGGCCGCGCTGGCGCTGGCAACCACTCCCACGGCCGCTCGCAAGCACGTCGCCCGGCCGGCCGCCACCCCGGTGGCCCGCGTCCGGGGCCCGCTGCTGTCGCCGTTCACCGGGGAGCCGGTGAAGTCGCTCGGGCCGGTCCTCGCCGTGAAGATCGACAACATCGTGTACGCGCGCCCGCAGACGGGGCTGACCGACGCCGACATCATCTACGTGCTCCCGGTCGAGGGCGGCCTTAGCCGGTTCCTGGCCATCTTCTCCTCCCACTTCCCGCCCGTAATCGGCCCCGTCCGCAGTTCGCGGCAGGACGACATCGAACTGCTGCGCCAGTTCGGCCGGCCCGCGTTCGCGTTCTCCGGCGCGCAGCCGCAGCTGCTGCCAGTCGTGGAGCGGGCCAGGATCATCAACCTGTACGTGGGCGTCCGGCCGGCCGGGTATTTCCGCAGCTCGAGCCGGATCGCGCCGTACAACCTGTACGCCTACACCAGGACGCTGCTGAGCGAGGCCAAGGGTGCGAGCAAGGCGCACAACATCGGCTTTACGTTCGGCTCGGCCCCAAGCGGCGGGCGCCGGATCGCGTCGGAGAGCGTCTCTTACCCGGCCGCCTCCTTCAGCTTCGTCTGGTACCAGCCGAAGCGGGACTGGCTCGTCTGGATAGACGGCGCGCGCGGAGAAACGACCGAGGGACGCCAGCTCGCGCCCTCGACGGTGGTGATTCAGTACACCACCGTGAGCACGTCGTGGTTCAAAGAGGAAGGCCGCCGCCCGCCGTACGCGCAGACCGTGGGCAGCGGGAACGCGCTCGTGCTGCGGGACGGCCGGGCCTACATGGCCCGCTGGTCGCGTCCGAACTGGAACGTCGGGACGACGTTCACGACCCTCAACGGCCAGCCAATGAACTTCGCCCGCGGCCAGGTCTGGATTGTGCTGGTCGGCAAGAACCTGGCGAGCTGGTACAACGAGTCGCAGTAGCGGCTCCCCGCTCGTTCAGGCGTAGTCGCGGAGCCGGGACAGGCACTCGTGGGCCTGCGTCATCACCCGGTCGACGAGCTCCGCGCACGACGGCAGGTCATCGATCACGCCGACCACCTGGCCGGCCGCCATCACGCCGAGATCGGGATTGCCGTCAACCATGGCCGTCCTGAGCAGCATGGGCGTGTTCGCCGCCATGAGGACCTGGCTCCAGGTCAGCTCGCTGCCGCGCCGCATGGCCGCGCCCTCCTGCACCATCTGCCGCCAGGTCAGCCCGGAGAGGCCGCGGAACGCCGCCGCATTCCGTACGGCCCGCGCCAGGCCGGATACCGGCCCTGACCGCTCAAGAGCGTCGATCAGCGGCGTGCGCAGCACCCGATGGGGCACCCCGTCCACCCTGGTCGTCACGACCGTGTCGGTCAGCGTCTTGCCCAGGTACACCTGCTTGACCGCGTCAGCCACCGGGCTGTCGCTGGTCAGCAGGAAGCGGGTGCCCATCGCGATGCCCTCGGCCCCGTAGGCCAGCGCCGCCACCAGGC
>JASHUE010000405.1:0-3483 GCA_030040195.1 Streptosporangiaceae bacterium
ATTAACAACCTGACCAGCCTGCTCACCGGCAAGCAGAAGCAGGGCGCCACGGTCGCGCTCACGATCAGCCCGCGGGCCCAGCAGGCTGCGTACAGCGCACTGGAGAACGACGGCGGGCACCAGGCCGCGGTGGTCGCGCTGGACCCGTCGACGGGGGCGATCCTGGCCATGGCCTCTTACCCGTCGTTCGACCCGAACGAGCTGACGACCTTCAACGGCGTCCAGCTCAACGACACCTACAACAAGCTGGTGCGCGACCCGTCGCAGCCCCTGCTCAACCGCGCGGTGACGCCGAACTACCCGCCAGGGTCGTCCTTCAAGATCGTGACAAGCTCGGCCGCTTTCTCCCAGGGCCTGCTGGCCAACACGAGCACAACCGTGCCGGCCCCGCAGCCGCTGACGCTGCCGAACGGGAACCTGCTGAACAACGACGGCGACATCCCCTGCGCGAACGGCAACCCGCCGGTCATCGAGGCGTTCTACCTGTCCTGCAACACCGCGTTCGCCAAGCTCGGCATCAGGCTGACCGCGCCGGTGCTGCGCGACTACGCCAACAAGTTCGGCATGAACCAGACCTTCGACATCCCGTTCCAGGTCGAGCCGGGGGTCTTCCCCGAGGACTCAGGCTGGACCGACCCGTCGCTGACCGCGTTCTCAGCCATCGGGCAGTTCGACGACGAAGTCTCCCCGTTGCAGGAGGCCATGTTCGCCGCGGCCATCGAGAACGGCGGGACGCTGATGAAGCCCTACCTGGTCCAGCATGTGCTCGGGCCCGGTCTGTCGGTGATCCAGTCGGCTTCGCCGACCGCCTTCAGCCACCCGGTAACCTCCCAGGTCGCCGCATACGTCACGCAGATGATGTATCAGGTCACGCACAACCCGGCCGGCACCGCGTACCAGACCGCGGGACCGCCTGCGACGAGTATCCCGATCTACGGCAAGACCGGAACGGCCGAGTCGGGGCTCACCCCGCAGGAGAGCCCCGACGACGCGGTGTTCAGCTGCTTCGTACCGGCTGGGCCGGGCGTGCCCAGCCCGATCGCGGTCGGCGTCATCGTCAAGGGCGGCGGGTTCGGCGCGGACGCGGCCGCCCCGATCGCGGTGAAGGTCATCGAGGCCTACCTGGGGCACTCATGATCGGGCCAGGGCGCGGGCCGCGCGGACGGTCGTCCATGACTCACGGGATAACCCGGGCGCGGGGCTGCCGCCTGGGCCCGCAACGGTGGCGGCAGCCCTTGATCAGCAGGACGGTAATGTAAGTGCGAGACATGACTCAGCCACGGCTTCTCGGTGGCCGCTACGAGCTTGATGGCATCGTCGGGCGCGGCGGCATGGCCGAGGTCTTCCGGGCGCGCGATATCCGTCTTGACCGGATCGTTGGCGTGAAGACGCTGCGCGACGACCTGGCCAGGGACCAGACTTTCCAGGCGCGCTTCCGCCGCGAGGCTCAATCCGCCGCGTCACTCAACCACCCCTCGATCGTCGCCGTCTACGACACCGGCGAGGACATGGTCGGCGGCACTCCCGTGCCCTACATCGTGATGGAGTTCGTTGACGGAAGGACGCTGCGCGACCTGCTCCGCGACGATCGCCGACTGCTCCCCGAGCGGGCCGCGGAGATCACCGATGGCGTGCTCCGCGCGCTCGACTACAGCCACCGCAACGGCATCGTGCACCGCGACATCAAGCCCGGCAACGTCATGCTGACCCGCTCGGGCGAGGTCAAGGTGATGGACTTCGGCATCGCCAGGGCAGTTTCCGACTCGCAGATGACCATGACGCAGACCGCCCAGGTCATCGGCACCGCTCAGTACCTGTCTCCCGAGCAGGCCCGCGGGGAGCGGGTCGATGCTCGCAGTGACCTGTACTCGACCGGCTGCCTGCTGTACGAGCTGCTCACCGGCAGGCCGCCGTTCACCGGCGACTCGCCGGTGGCCATCGCCTACCAGCACGTGAAGGAAGATCCCATACCGCCGTCGAGGATCGACCCCGAGGTGCCGCCCTGGGCCGACGCGATCGTGCTCAAGGCGATGCAGAAGGACCCGGCGCAGCGGTACCAGTCGGCGGGCGAGATGCGCAACGACATCCAGCGGGCGCTTTCAGGTGCCCAGCTGGCCGCGCCGATGGCCACGCAGACCTACGGCCCGGGAACCCGCCGGATGGGCGCCTCCACTCAGACTGTCGGCCGCACCGCCGCGATCCCGCCGTACGGCTACGGCCCTGAGGAGTCCGGCTACGACGGTGACCGGCCGAAGCGCAAGATCTGGCCCTGGGTAACGATCGCCGTAGTCATCGCCGTCCTCATCGCGTCCATCTTCATCCTGAAGTTCATCAACCAGGGCAACAACAGCTCCGGCGTCACGATCCCGAGCGTCACCGGGCTGCCGCTGAAGCAGGCGGAGAACGTGCTGACAAAGGACGGCTTCAAGATCGGGACTATCACGCTCCAGAACTCGGCCAGTGTCCCGAAGAACGACGTGATCTCCACCGACCCGAGTTCCACCGCGCCCAGAGGCAGCACGATCAACCTCGTCGTCTCGAGCGGCAGCAATACGGTGACAGTGCCCAGCGTTCAGGGCGACCCCCTCGGCCAGGCGGAGAGAGCGCTGACGCGCGCCGGGCTGACCTGGACGATCACCCACTCGTCCTCGCCCGCCCCGGCCGGCACCGGTCCCAACATCGTCCTCAACCAGAGCCCGGCCGCGGGCACCTCCGTCCAGAAAGGCTCGTCGGTAACGCTGACGCTGCCACCAGTGGGCCTGGACATGCCGTCCCTCGTCGGTGACACCCTCCAGTCGGCGCTTAACACCCTCGAAAGCTCGCCGTACAACGTGAACCAGAACCAGATCAGCGTGCAGAGCTGTACGAACCCGAACGGGGTGGCCGTCAACTCTGTGTGCAGCACATCGCCAAGCGCGGGCCAGCCTCTGGTGGCGGGCGAGTCCGTGATCCTGTATGTCGTCCAGGCCACGCAGAGCCCGACGCCGACACCGACGCCAACCCCGACGCCGACTCCGTCGAGTCCGAGCCCGAGTCCGTCCACCACGCTATAGCCACTGCGGCCTGGGCCGACCGGCGAGCATCGGTCAGCCCAGGCCGGGTAGCCCGAAGGCGACCGGCCGCGTGTGACGAGGATCTCAGCGCCAGCCCGGCGATGGCGCGGTCCGCGCTCTCGCGTGGTGGAGAATGCCTGTTACAACGCGTGTCTGCGCGCGAGCGTTCTGTGTCCGGACGCTCCGGACCGCGCACCCGCCCGGGCCGGGCTTGGTCTCCCGCATCGCGGCAGGCCGCCGGACCAACTACGCTTACGCCGATAGGGCGTGCGCGGGTCCGCACGCCTGAGCTGCCGGGTGACCCCTCCGGCAGCGGTGAGAAAGCCCGTCAGGAGAACGACCGTGCCGAAGTCCCGCGTCCGAAGCAAGGCGGTCTACACGCCACCGGCCAGGTCAGCCAAGGCCAAGGTCAGCCCTCCGTGGCTGGCTC
>JASHUE010000406.1:0-3713 GCA_030040195.1 Streptosporangiaceae bacterium
CGGCCGACGATCGCGGAATCGGCCAGCAGGAACAGTGGCTCCGCGACGAGCGCGCCGAAGGCCGGCAGGGCCAGCCGCAGGATCTCGCCGTTCTGCGGCCCGCGCAGCCCTCCGACAGCTTCACGCAGACGGCTGGCGACTAGGCGCCCGGCGTGGCGGCTGTCAGCCAATCACGCCCCTGGCCCGCAGATCGGCGACCTCGCGCTCGCTCAGTCCGAGCTTTGCCAGTTCGCCGGCGGTGTGGTCACCCGGCCTCGGTGGTGCCGCCGGGTGACGGGCCGCCGATCGGCTGAATCGAGGAGCCGGGGCCGGCTGCACGATGCCGCCGACCTCGATGAAAGAGCTGCGGGCGGCGGCGTGCGGGTGGACCGGCGCCTCGGTCAGGCTCAGCACGGGGAAGACGCACGCGTCGGTTCCGGCGAATACCTGTGCCCACGCATCCCTCGTGCGGGAGGCGAACGCGGCGGCGAACCTCTCGCGCAGCACCGGCCAGCCGGCCCGGTCGTGCTGCGCAGGCAGGCCGGCGTCGGCGAGACCGAGCCCGGCCAGCAGCGCGGCATAGAACTGCGGCTCCAGCGCCCCGACCGCGACGTAGCCTCCGTCGGCGCAGACGTAGGTGTCGTAGAAGGGCGCGCCGCCGTCGAGCAGGTTGCTGCCGCGCCGGTCCTGCCAGGCTCCGGTGGCGAGCAAGCCATAAAGGAACGAGGTGAGGAGCGCGGAGCCATCCACCATGGCGGCATCGACCACCTGCCCGCTGCCCGAAGTCGCCCGTTCGACCAGCGCCGCCAGGATTCCCATGGCCAGCAGCATGCCGCCGCCGCCAAAGTCTCCGATCAGGTTCAGCGGCGGCACCGGCCGCTCGCCGGCCCGGCCGATCGGCCCGAGCGCGCCGGAGATCGCGATGTAGTCGATGTCGTGGCCTGCCGTCGGTGCCAGCGGGCCGTCCTGCCCCCAGCCGGTCATCCGCGCGAAGATCAGCCTCGGATTGCGCGCCGCGCAAACCTCGGGCCCGAATCCGAGCCGTTCGGCGACGCCCGGGCGGAAGCCTTCGACCAGCACGTCGGCCTCTTCGACGAGCCTGAGCAGGATTTCGACGGCGTCCCGCTCCTTAAGGTTGAGGCCGATCGAGCGGCGGCCGCGGCTGAGCGGGTCGGTCGGCACCCTCGCCTGCGGCCCGCAGCGCTCGGCCCGGTCCACCCTGAGCACGTCCGCGCCGAGGTCGGCCAGGATCATGCAGCCGAACGGCGCCGGCGCCAGGCTCGCGATCTCGATGACGCGCACGCCGTTCAGTGGGCCCATCTACCGCCTCCGGGGGTCGGGGGTGTCTGCCGCTGCCGCTGTCTGCGCCCGGCCTCCTGACGGAAAGAATGTTACTTAAAGGTAAGTCCATTGGTTTATGGCCTTCGGCGGACGGGACGGGGCCGTTAGGTTGAGACGTGGTCTTTCGCGTAGGAGCGGAAGTCAACGGAAAGGACGTGATCCATGCGTAAGTACCGCTATCTGGCCTTGGCGGCCGGCGCCGCGATGGTGCTGTCCGTGCCAGCTGGCGCCGCGGTCGCTGCGAGCGTGCACAGTGCCCCTAAGGCGGTTCTCACCATCGGAAAGGTCGGCGGAACGGCAGTCAAGCACGGAGCGGTGCTCAAGGCCAGTCTGGAGAAGGGCACGAAGGCCGTGCTGAGCATCGGCAGCGCCACGGCCGCCTGCAAGTCGGCCAGCTTCGCGGCAACGGTCGTCAAGAACCCCTCTGCCAAGGGCAAGGCCACGCTCTCGATCACCAGCGAGACGATCAGCGGCTGCCCCACGATCACGGTCGCTGGCCACTCCGCGACCGTGAGCATTAAGGCGATCCATCTGCCTTACGCCGGCACTGTCAGCGATGCCAAGGGCGACCCAATCGTCATCGCCGGGTCGAGCAAGAGCAAGCCGACCGGCTTCGACGCCACCGTCGTGGTGAGCGGGTTCCCCACGCAGTCGTGTATTTTCACCGCGGCTTCCGCGACGGGGCATTCCTCGAACACGCACAACACCGTGGCGTTCTCCCACCAGATCTTCGCGCTAGACACCAAGGCGTCTACGAGTCTGTGCTCGGCCGCGGGCACCGACGCCTCGTTCACGGCCACGTTTGGTCCTGTGCTGGACACGAGCGTGAAGCACAACCCGAAGGTCTTCATCAGCTAGTCAGCAACAACGCACAGCCCGGCCCGGCCCGCCGTCAATCCCGGCGGACCGGGCCGTTGGCGTCTTGAGATGCCCTGGGGCTGGTGGCGGCTGCGGCGTTGCGCCTCCGCCTACTTCTGCCCGCCTAGCAACAGCGCGAGCGTGGGGCAGGACGCCACGGCGCGCCGGGCCAGCGGCAGCAACTGGGCAGGCACGGGGCGGCGCGAGATGATCGGGTAGCCCCAGGGATCGGCCCTGATCAGCTCCGGCAGCAACTCGATGCAGACGCCGTGGGCCTCGCACGCGATCGGGTTGACGCGCAGCCCCGGCGCATCGCCCGGCCGCGCCGCGGCCCGGCCGTCGGATGGCCTGGCGCTCATCCGACCCTCCGCGACATCTGGCGACCCCGCGGCAGCCGTGCGCCTGAGTTCTGCCCCGGCCGCGGTATCGGCAGCAGCGGCGGCGCGGCGGCGCGGGCACACGGGCCGAGTGCAACATGCGCGCGCACGTCGGCGTCGAATACGGCAAGCGCGCTGGCGACCAGGGCGGCGGCGCCGTCGGGAAGGTGGCACGCGCCTCGGCCGGTCACGAGCCGGGTTAGCTCGTGCGCCCAGCCGAGCAGGTCAGCATCGGGCTGGCCGAACGCTATCCAGTTCATGGCCTCCGCCATGGCGGGCATGCCGTTGGTGCAGGGTCCGCATTGTCTCGCCGTCTGGCTCGCCAGATACGCGGTGATCCTGGCCGTCTCGGCCAGCCCGCAGCGGGACTCGGGCAGCACCGCCAGTACGCCAGGCCCGAGCGCGGCACCGGCGGGGCGCAAGCCTTCCTCGCTGAGGCCCAGGCCCAGCGCGTCCGGCAACGGCAGCCAGGCGCCGAAGTACCCGCCGGCCAGCACAGCCTGCGGCCGTTCGGGCAGGCCCGCCCGCTGCAGCATGTCGCCGAGCATGGTTCCGAGCGGGATCTCGTAGACGCCGGGCCGGCTCACGGCGCCGCTGATGGTGACCAGCGCGGACCCGGCCGAGGCCTCGCTGCCGACCTCGCGGAACCAGCGGGCCCCGTACCGGCCGATCAACGCGATATGCGCCAGCGTCTCGACGTTCATCACGAGCGTCGGGCGCCGGTGAGCCCCGCGCTCGGCGGGGAGCGGCGGCACCAGCGTGGGCAACGGCGGGCCGCCGTTGAGCGTCGAGATCAGCGCCGTCTCCTGGCCGGACAGGTATCCGGTCGCCGTTGCGGCCAGCTCGACCGGCACGTGGCTCATGCCCGCCCGCTCATGCTGCGCGATTGCCTCGCGCAGAGAACCCTGGCCCGCCTGTGCCCGCTCGCCGAGGCACAGGTAAGCGCGCGTGGCGCCGACTGCCGCCGCGGCCAGTGCGATCCCGTCGAGCACCAGGTGCGGCGCGCTGCGCAGCAGCACAGTGTCCTTGCTGCTGGCCGGCTCCGACTCTGATCCGTTCGCGACCACGACCGCGCCGCTCCTGGCGCCGCGCCGAGCCGCCCGTGCGACCGCGCGAAGCTTGCGCCCGGCCGGGAACGCTCCGCCGCCGCGGCCGGTC
>JASHUE010000407.1:0-6327 GCA_030040195.1 Streptosporangiaceae bacterium
GCCAGAAGGCTCGGTGAGATCGCGCACCGCGCAAGTGTCGCATCCCGCGGCCCGGTTCGCCCGAGCGTGAAGTGCCGCCTACGGGCGCAGCGCGGCCAGGACCGTGCCGTCGGCGGCGGCCTGGAACAGGACCGCGTCCGGTCCGACCTCGCGAACCGCAGCCAGGTCGCCGGGATCCAGTGCGCCCCCGTCGCTCACCAGTGCGGCCGCCTCGAGGCTGCCAGCCCCGCTGGATACGGCCATCGCCACGGCGAGCTGCAGGGCGGACAGCCGCAGGGAGGGCAGCGCGACCGCCGCGGCCGCGTAGGTGCGGCCGGTTTCGTCCCGGACGGCGGCTCCCTCGGCGGCGGCGACCCTGGCCCGGGCGGCGCGGGCCAGGGTGATGATCTTGATGTCCTCGGGCCCAGGTTCCTCCGCCCCTACCTCGCTCACAGGGCGATAGTAGACCGGCGCTACCGGGCGGGAGTGCCACGGCACGTGGTTCGCTGCACCCGGTTGCGCTGCCGCTAGGCGGGATGCCGCCGGGAGGACGCCACCCCGTTCCCCTCGTGGTGAGCGTCGGTGTCAGCGACCGCACCGTGTTCCGCCTGCGCAACGCCTTCGCCGTCGCCGGCCGGCTCGATCCGCTGCACGGTCACCGTCCCGATCCGGTTGCGCCGGCCGGCCAGGCTCTCGGCGGTCAGCCGCAGGCCGGCCACGGTCGCGACCGAGCCGGCGATCGGTACCTTGCCGAGCAGGTGCGCCAGCAGGCCGCCGACGGTCTCGACATCCTCGGCGTCGATGGTGACGCCGAACAGTTCCTCGAACTCCTCGACCGAGAGCCGGGCGCTGACCCTGGCGGTGCCGTCGGGGAGCCACTCAACCGGCGGCAGCTCGCGGTCATACTCGTCCGCGATCTCGCCGACGATCTCCTCCAGGATGTCCTCGATCGTGACCAGGCCCGCGGTGCCGCCGTACTCGTCGATGACGATGGCCACGTGAACATGCTGGGCCTGCATCTCCCTGAGCAGGTCATCGACGGGTTTGCTGTCCGGCGCGAACGTCGCCGGCCGCATGATCGAGTCGACCGTCTCGACCGATTCGCCCTCGGGATGCTCATGGATGCGGGTCATGATGTCCTTGAGGTAGGCCATCCCGACCACGTCGTCCAGGTTCTCCCCGATCACCGGGATCCGGGAGAACCCGCTGCGCAGCGCCAGTGACAGCGCCTGGCGCAGCGTCTTGTGCCGCTCCACGAAGACCATGTCGGTACGCGGCACCATGACCTCGCGCACGATAGTGTCGCCGAGCTCGAACACCGAGTGGATCATCGCCCGCTCGCCCGGCTCGATGATCTGCCGCTGCTCAAGCAGATCGACCAGGCCGCGGAGGTCCTGTTCCGAATCCGATGCCGTCTCCCGCTGCCCGCGGCCCGGAGCCAGCGCCGTGCCCGCCGCGGCCAGGAGCTTCGGCACCGGACCCAGCAACCGGACAAGGGGGCGCAGCACGCCGGCGGCCGCGGTGGCGATCCCAACCGGATTGTGCCGGGCGATGCTGCGCGGCACGGCCCCGGCGATCAGGTAGGCGGCCAACGTCATCGCGATAGCCGTGACCAGGAAGGCACGCCAGCCGATCCCCCACCAGTGCACGAGTACCGCCGTTACCAGCACGGCTGAGCAGATCTCCGCGGCCACCCTGGCTAGCAAGATCACCGAGAGGTAACGCGGCACCTCCGCCAGCACGGCCTGCAGCGAGCCGGACGTCTCCGAGGCCGACCGGCCGAGTTCCCTGGCGCCCAGCCTCGACACGCGCAGCAGCGCGGTCTCCGCGCTCGTACACCATCCGGCCAGCGCCATCAGCACCAGCGCGGCGACCAGCAGCCAGCCCATTCGCGGTTACCCGTGCTCTTCCGAGCCCTCGGCCAGGCCCAACTCTTGCTCGGACCGCCAGGAGGCAAGCAGCCGGTCCTGCAGGCCGAACATCGTGGCGTGCTCCTCTGGCTCGGCGTGGTCGTAGCCGAGCAGGTGCAGGATGCCGTGAGTGCACAGCAGGTCGAGCTCGTCCTGCACGTCATGGTCGGCCTCGGCGGCCTGAGCGGCCGCCACCTGCGGGCAGATCACGACGTCGCCGAGCAGCGTCTCGGCCGCGTCCGGGTCGGGCGGAGTATGGCCATCTCCGTGCCCGCCTGGCTGCGGGAGCCTCAGCTCGTCCATCGGGAACGCGAGGACGTCGGTCGGCCCGGCCTCCCCCATCCAGCGCACGTGCAGCTCGGTCATGGCCGGCTCATCCACGAGCAGCACGGAGAGCTCGGCCAGCGGATGCACCCGCATGCCGTCCAGTACGTGCCTGGCCAGGCCGGCCAGCTTTGCTTCGTCGACGTCGACCCCCGACTCGTTCGCGATCTCGATGCTCATCTGACCCCCGTCAGTGGACTGTCAGCGCGCGCGGTTGCCGTCCCGCCGCTGCCGTCCGGCCTGGAGCCGGCCCGGCTCTGCGGCCACCTGCTTGGCGTCATAGCGCTCATACGCATCAACGATGTCAGCCACGAGCTTGTGGCGCACGACGTCATGGCTGGTGAGCCGGGAAAAGTAGACGTGATCTACCCCGTCCAGGATGTCCTGCACCTGGCGCAGCCCACTGGCCGTGCCCGCCGGAAGGTCGACCTGGGTGATGTCGCCAGTCACCACGATCCTGGACCCGAAGCCCAGCCGGGTCAGGAACATCTTCATCTGCTCGGGTGAGGTGTTCTGGGCCTCGTCCAGGATGATGAATGAATCATTCAGCGTGTTGTGCGTGATCAGGAAATCCTCGGTCGTGTACAGGGAGTCGGCCGCCGCCACGGCAATGCAGACCGCCTCTGCCCTGCCTTCGGGCTCGATGTTCTCGATGAACCGCTGCGGGTGGCCGCCGCCCCCGTACTCGCGATAGCGATCCAGCTTGCCGGCGAGGCGGAAGGGCTGGAGGCCGGCCGGCAGCCGGATGTCCAGGATGTAGGCCCCGTCCCGCGGCTGAACGGCGCAGCCACGGGCGCGGCCTGGCCTGCGCCCGGCAGCTGGCCCGGCCCGCCAGTAGGCGATCCCGCCCATCGACCGGACCAGGAACAGCACGTCGTCGCGCAGGCGGGCAGAGACGGTCGCGTACTGAACCGGGCCCGTCCTGCCCGCCTGGACGACAGGGCCGCCGCCGGTGTCCAGCAGGCCCTGCAGCACGCCGAGCCGCACCTCCACCGAGTTCTGCAGGTATACCTCGGGCACAAACGCAGTCGTCGGCCCCGACCCGTGGAGACCAAGCCGCCCGAGGGCCCCGGTCACGGGGTTCTCCATGGTCATTACCTGCCCCGGCGTCCTGACCTGACTCAGCACGTAGTCGGGATCACCGGTGTGGCGTATCTCCGTGCCCGGCAGCGGCCGGTCGAGCGCCTCCGCGAGCTCAGGGTCGCAGGTCGCGAACGACGGCGTCGTGCTGCCGGTCAGGCAGCCGTGACCGAGCAGCAGCCCGAGGGCGTACGGATCCACCGGCACTTCCCGGTCGGGGAAGCAGGCTGGCCCGCTCAGAAGGGGAAGCTCGTACCGTTGATGACGGGCCGCGCGCAGGCTCCCGAGCATCTCGCTGGTCAGCAGGACCTGGACCGGATTGCGGCGACGGTCACTGCCGCGAGTCCGCACTGCCCACAGGTGGTTCGCGGTGCACAGCGTCGATGCGCCGTCCTGGGTGGTCACCCGGTAGATGTCCTGCTCGCCCTGCGGGAAGACGCCGATGACCAGCACGGGCTCGCCGCTGGATCCGGTAACGAAGTCACCGACGGCCAGGTCGCCGATCGGCCGGAACCCGTCGGGGGTCAGCACCGGCGTGTCCACGGGCTGCGCCCTTCCCCGCATATAGGCGAGGGGGGCGATCTCGATGGTGCCCGCCGCGGTCAGCCGGGGGATCGAGTCCGGGTCGATCATGTCGTGCAGCGCGTCGTAGAGGGGCCGCAGATACGGGTCGATCTTCTCGTACAGGGTGCCGGGCAGGAAGCCGAGCCGTTCACCCGCCTCGACCGCCGGGCGGGTGAGGATGATGCGGTTGACCTCCTTGGCCTGCAGCGCTTTCACGGCCTTGGCCATGGCCAGGTAGGTCTTGCCGGTCCCGGCCGGGCCGATGGCGAACACGACCGTGTGGGAGTCGATCGCGTCCACGTACCGCTTCTGGTTGAGCGTCTTCGGCCTGATGGTCCGGCCCCGGTTGGACAGGATATCCAGGTTGAGCACCTCGGCCGGGCGGGCCCCGGTCTTGCGCCGCAGCATGGAGATGCTGTGCTCGACCGAGTCGGGAGTCAGCTCGGCACCGCTGGCGACCAGCTCGGTCAGCTCCTCGAAGAGCCGGGCGGCGAGCGCGGTCTCGGCGACCGCCCCGCTGACGGTTATCTCGTTGCCCCGGACGTGGAAATCGGCGCTGACCGCATTCTCGATGACCCGCAGCAGCTCATCCCCGGAGCCGAGCAGGCTGACCATCGAGTTGCCCTCGGGGATCACGATCCTGACTTGGGCAGTGCCGTCGCCGGGCCGGACGCCCTTGCGTGGCTCAGTCGAATTGTCTGTCAATGGCTCTTTCCTGCCGCGGAGGCCTGCCGGCCAGCGTGTTCACCATGATATCGGGCCCGGCTGACGGTCTGCATGGCCTGCCGGGCCGGGCTTACCGGCCTGCCTTGGCCGACGGTCCCGGTTGGCCGGCCTGGCCCGCGGCCTCTGCCAGCGCCTTCCAAGCTCAGCCCGGCGGCCAGGTCATCTGCCGGCCGCCCAGCACATGTGCGTGCACGTGCCCGACAGTCTGCCCGCCCTCGGGCCCGGTGTTGAAGACGATCCGGTGGCCGTCCGAGATGCCGAGCGTGTGCGCGACCTCCGTCGCGTGCGCGAGTACCTCCCGCAGCAGGTCTTCCTCCGGAGAGTCGACCAACTCGGCCAGGTTGGCGTGGTGTGCGCGCGGGACCACCAGGACATGGATCGGTGCTTGCGGGTTGATGTCAGCGAACGCGACCGTCCGCGGGGTCTGCGATACAACCGTCGCCGGCGCGTCGCCGGCGATTATTCCGCAGAATAGGCAGTCAGACACGGGGAAGATCTTAACGTGTGGCGGGTCAGGACGGCCGCCGACATATATGGTTGCACTACTGCGAACCCACGGTGCACCACCCCTCTGGTGCAACGGCCCCGCCAGTTCGTTGGCTTTTCCGTTCGCCCCAGGGTGCGTCAGCGGGTGCGCCGAAGGAATTCAGTTCCGTGGGGGGAAGTGCAACAACGTGAGCCTGGTCGACGTGTCAACGGCACATCTCGAAGACCCGTGATGACAGCGAGTGAACCTTCGGACGTGGCTGCGCGTCCAATTCACGTGACCGAAACCCTAGTGGCGGATGTCGCCCTGGGTTCAATTCCGGCCGACCTGGAAGCCGACCGGGCGGTGACGGAGCTGTACACCACGCACTACCGCTCGCTGGTGCGGCTCGCGGCGCTGCTAGTACGCGATACCGGAACCGCGGAGGAAGTGGTGCAGGACTCATTCGTTGCGATGCATGGCGGCTGGCGTCGCCTGCGGGACAGCGAGAAGGCCCTGTCCTACTTGCGGCAGTCGGTCGTGAATAGATCACGCTCCGTGCTGAGGCATCGTGTCGTCGTTGACCGGAATGCACCCAAGCCTGCGCCGGACATGCCGAGCGCAGAGCACGGAGCGATAGCCTTGCTTGAGCGATCCGCAGTCATCGCCGCGTTGCGCACGCTGCCCGCCCGGCAGCGGGAGGCGCTGGTGTTGCGGTTCTACGCGGACATGTCCGAGGCGCAGATCGCGGACGCGATGCAAATCAGCAAGGGCGCAGTGAAGAGTCACACGGCCAGGGCAATGGCGACCCTGAGAACTCTGCTGGAGCGTGACGCATGAGCCACGCCCGGCCAGACGACGAGGCAGTGCTCCGTAGCATCCTGCACGCGGCTGCTGACCAGGTCGAGCCGCGCGCCGATGGGTTTGAACGGATCCAGAACCGCCTCGCTCGTCCGCGTCCGGTGGCAGTGGCCTGGGCCATGATTACCTGGACCCAGCTGTCCATGCGCCTATCGAGTGGCCTGCAGTACTTCGCCGAGCGGGCCGTGGCCGAGTACCGCATCGCCACCGAGCGGTTCATGCCAGCGGCCGCCGCCAGCCACAGCGACCGGCTGCACCTGCGGTGGCTGCGGCCGCTCGCCGCGATGGGCACCGCCGTCCTCATCATCGGGGCAGTCGTCTACATGGCACTCGGCGTATCGCAGGTCATCTCGCCGCTCAGCTCGGACACCGGCTCGGGGCATCCCGGCGGGCACAACCAGGGGGGCAACTCCGGAG